>JBATTM010000681.1:0-1838 GCA_049670545.1 Polyangiales bacterium | reverse complement strand
ACGCTACCACGCGCGATCGCAAGCTGGCAACGCCTCGAGCTTCATCACTCGGCGTGCGGTCCGTTCCGGGGCGTCGTGCTACGGTCGCCCCGTGACTTGGCCTCTGGCACTCCTGTTGGGCGCGCTGTTGTGCCTGACCTCCTGCGACACCCGCCCCGCCGATGGTGTCGAGACGCCACGCGAGTCCGGAGTCGAGTCCACGGTGTCGCAGACCTACGGCGAGCTTCGCCAATCACACGGCCGCGTCGTCCCGCTTGCGGAGATTGCGGCAGACCCTTCGCGCTACGAAGGACGATCGGTCCAGACAGAAGGAGAGATTCAGCGGGTGTGTCAGAAGCGCGGCTGTTGGCTCGAGCTCGCAGATGCCGGTGGCAACCGTATCTTCGTCCCGATGGCAGGTCATGCATTCACGGTGCCGACGGACAGCGTCGGGAACCCGGCGCTCGTCGAGGGCATCGTGCGTCGCCGCGAACGCAACGATGCGGAGCGCAAGCATCTCGAGGCAGACGGCGCCGGCGACCACATCCCCTCGTTGTCGATCGACGCGAACGCGGTCGTGATTCGCTGAAGCGAGACTGGCATGGCGCCGAGCACTAAGAAGAGCCGCCGCCGCTACATCAGCACGCGATATTCCCCTGCCGGCTGCAGGGGCTCCGGAAGGTCGGTCTCGTCCAGCATTTGACGAATGTCGATCTCGATCGAGCGCACCATGGTTGTGATCGGAACGTCGTTCGACAACCCTTCGAACGGATTCTCGCTGTAGTCGCCGATCACTTCCATCATCCAGAACACCCACGAGCCGATTACAGAAAACGGGATTGCCAACCAGATCCAGTAGCGCTCCGGCAGGCCCGCGAACACGTTCACCATTCCGAACGGCAAGAGCATGAGGAACAACACGACGAAGAAGAAATTGACGGCTGCGTACTGACGCGGGAACGGGAACTTCTTGATTCGCTCGCACTTGCCTTGCAGCGTGTAGAACTCGGTCATCAGTTTTTGCATGGCGAGGTGTCGAAAGTGCTCGAGGGCTCCGCGCTGCCGCAACCTCATCAGGTGCTTTGATTGCAGGCTGAGCACGTGGGATGATCGGTTCCCCTTGCTCATCGCGTAGGCGTACTCCTCCTCGGAGAGATATTCCGTGAGTACGTGAAGGCCGTCTTCCGAGTGCGTCGCCCCCAACGCATCGCGCATCGCCGCATCGCGTGGACGATGGTGCTCCCACGCCTCGGGTTTTCGCAGCTCGAGAGACAGCGCGTGCAGCCATGCCACGTGCCGATGCACGACCTCGGTTCTCGTGCGCGCCAATGACTCCCCATCCAGTGTCTCGGGTGTATTGTCATTGTTGATGAAGTCTCGTGCCATCACCGTGAACGAGCGGGAAGCGTTGACGATGCCTCCCCAGATCTTCCGCGCTTCCCAGAGTCGATCGTAGGAGGCGTTGTTCTTGAAGCCGAGATAGAAAGCCACCGCAATACCGACCAGGGAAATCGGTTGCCACGGAAGACTCATCCACTTCACGCCAAAGACTTCGTACAGAACGACTGGGATCGAGTCGAAGAGGATGAACACGAGAATGTAGTGCTTGGTCCAGTTGATCGTCTGGAGAAAGGTGTAGCGGCGTCCTGCTTGCATGGCTCCTCGTGTCCGGCTCTCGCGCGTGGCTGTCGATGCTGAGGCGCCGGAGAGTACCACCGGCTCCGCGGAGGGAGCGCAGTCATTTGCATTCCGCATGTCTCGCCCGGCTCGCGCACGTACCTGCCCAACCCCATGAGCGCGTTTGCCAACAACATGACCCGCAGCATCCCACGGTGGTACCGTCAATCCGTCTTCCACCC
>JBATTM010000680.1:0-10526 GCA_049670545.1 Polyangiales bacterium | reverse complement strand
CCTCACGAATCTCGTCGAGCGTGACCCCGAGCCCCTCCGCCAAGATCCGAAGGGTCCCGCCCCAGGCGAACCCCAACATGCCAGGCATGAGCAGAACGGGCGTGTGATCCATCGGCTTCCCGAAGCCCATGATGTCGAACACCGTTTCCGGTTGGTTGTAGGTCGCGTAGTTGATGACCTCTTGGATCCGAATCGAACTCCAATGCTCGGAAAGCCCGGAGATCACGAGCGGCAGAATGTCGTTCGCGAAGCCCGGGTCGATGCCGGACGTGAGAAACGAAGTGCCACCGGCCTGGCACGCATCGCTGAGGGTCTTGGTAAACATGTCGTTCAGTGTCGTGGGATGCACCAAGCCCACCATGGAGCACGAGACGACGTTCTTCCCTGAGGCCAGGATCTTGGCCATGTCTTCGATGGCGTCTCCTGGTCGCATCCCCGCGTCGGCGGTGTAGCAAACGGCGTCGGCGTCGAGCGCCAGCAACGTATCGATGTTCCGCGTTGCGCGTACGCCGACCGGATCGACTCCGCAGAGCTCGCCGGCATCCTTCCCCTCTTTGGCTTCGCTGCTGACGAAGAGCCCCACCAACTCGAGTTCGGGGTGATTGATGATCGCACGCAGTGCGTACCGTCCGACGTTCCCCGTACTCCACTGAATCACTCGAATGCCCATGGCCGGCCTTATTGCAGAGCGCTCCTATCGTGTCCAAGACCTCACGTCCAGGACGCAGGGGTCTCGCGTCAGACGGTCTGAATGAACCGACCGTACGCACGAAGCACTGCGTCGGGTGCCTCTACCTGCGGGTAGTGACCCACGGTCGGAAGCTCGACGATGAAATGGTCCGTGCTCACGACCTCGCGATATCTCGAGACCATGTGTGCACCCGACACGGGGTCGACGGAGCCGTTGATCAAGGCGATGGGAACGACGCTGTGCCGAAGGGCTTGCACCCAGCGCTCTCGGTGGACTTTTCGATCCGACATGTACGTAATCAACTTGTGGAAGACGATCTTGCCGTCGTTGTGGTTGATCAAGCGCCAGAAGCTATCGAGCTCGTAGGCACTTGGCTTCGAGTCCCGGCCAAACACCGCGCTGAAGGCTTTGTCGAACGTCCGTTTCGTCGAGAGCTTGTTGACCAGCGGGCCGATCGGGCTGAGCAGCAGCTTCTGAATCACGCGTGCCTGGTGGGTTTCCGGGAACAGTCCGCCGTTGAGAAAGCAGACCGAGCGCCAGGGGCCCACGCCCACACCCTCGTTTTGTCGAGCGAGAAGCTCCTGTGCGACCGTGTCCCCATAGTCGTGGGCCAAGACGTGGAAGTCGCTCAAGCCGAGGTGTTCGGCGAGTGCTTCGCACAGGTCCGCCTGCTCCATGATGCTGTACCGGTGGTCGCGCGGCTTGTCGCTGAAGCCGAACCCGAGCATGTCGGGTGCAACGAGACGGTACGATTCACTCAGCGTATTCCAGAGCGGTACCCAGTCCCATGATGACGTTGGAAATCCGTGGATCAGAAACACCACGGGCTTTCCGTTCTCGCCGTTGTCTGCGTAGAAGATCTCCCGGCCGAGGAGGGTGACGAAGCGCCCCTGGGCTTTCCACTCCTCGATCGAGATGCTCATCGTGCGCGAGCGTAGCACGCCAGCCGGTGCCTATTGGAGCTTCGGGAATGGCCTTGCGGCTTCGACTTCGAAGGCGAGCTCGAGGAGGAGCCGCTCTTGACCAAGCGCAGCGGCGAACTGTGCACCCACTGGCAACCCGTCGTCGCTCATCGTCGCCGGCAGCGAAAGCGCAGGCCCCCCTGAAATGTTCTGCACCGCGCTGAATGGAAGATACGCGCGGAGTCTCTCGATCGCCATCTCGTATGGGACGCGCGGGCCCAAGTGGCCGATCTTCGGGGGCGGCGTTGCCAGCGTCGGTGTCAGCATCACGTCGAAGTCCGCAAAGAGTGCTTCGTAGCGTCGCTGAAACGCGCGGAGACGGTGAATCGCACCGGGGAGGCTCAGCGCTTGCCCTCGCAAACGATTCGCCAGCCCGCGCGTGAACGGCTCGACCTGACGCTTGTCGAACCGGGGGTGAAGGACACGCTTGCCAAGTTGTACGATTCCCAACGCCATCGTCGACCAGAGCACGAGGAAGTCGTCGCCGAGCTGAGAGTCGAACGGTGGGGCGATCTCCTCGACGTCGTGGCCTTGGGCGTCGAGCGTTTCTGCGAGATCGGCGATCGCGGACACGCACACCGGGTCTGCACGATGGTCTGAGCCCCACCGGGAGAAAAACCGAATTCGTCGTCGGGGACCGAACCCTTCGACCCGACCGATCGCGGGGAGTCTGCGGGGAGGGCGGAGCGTTTCGGCTTCGGCGTAGAACGCAGCAGTGTCACGGACCGTTCGGGTCAAGATTCCTTGATGAATGATTCGAATCGGGATGAGCGCCGCACCCTCGACGTCGGGCAGTCTGCCGCGCGAAGGTTTGAGCCCCACCAAGCCGCAGCACGATGCCGGGATTCGGATCGATCCCCCGCCATCGTTCGCATGGGCCACCGGGACCACGCCGGACGCCACCATGGCAGCGGCACCCCCGGACGACCCGCCGGTCGAATGTGCGGGGTTCCACGGGTTCCGGGTCGCCCCGTACGCGAGCGCTTCCGTCGTCGCCGTCAGCCCGAACTCCGGAGTCGTGGTCTTGCCCAGCATGATGAGCCCCAACTTGCGCAGGTCGGAGACGAACGCGGAATCATGATCGGACGGCTCGGACGGCATGCCACGTGAGCCGAACAACAGCGGCGTCCCGGTCAGAGCATCCGTGTCTTTTACGAAGGAGGGTACCCCTGCGAACGGCCCCGCCGGCTGCAAAGATTCCTCTCTTGCGGAGTCGAAGCGCGGTGTGGCGATCGCGTTGAGCTGCGGGTTTACCCGTTCCGCGCGCGCGATCGCAGCGGCGACCGCTTCGTTCGCGGTGATCTCCCCTTTCGCGATGCGATCTCGTACGCCGACCGCGTCGAGGTCTCCGAGCACATCGTCACAAAAAGCACTGACCCTCGGCACGGCGGGACTTTACGCCTACCCGGCGGTCGTTGTATAGCGATGGCTTCCAGCGAGGAGTACGAGATGGCCGATGTCCGCGTCACACAGCCCCACAACCTCAGCGTTGAAGAGGCCAAGAGCAAGATGTCTGACTTCGAAGACATGATGAAGAAGTACGGCGTGAGCGCGAAGTGGTCAGGTGGCCATGCGGATCTGAAGGGCACCGGCGTAAAGGGCGGAATCGATGTCACCGGAAACGACGTCAAAGTCGAGCTCAAGCTTGGAATGCTCGCAAAAGCTGCGGGAATCGACTCGGCGCGCCTCCAGAACAGCATCAGTCGTCGCTTGAAAGAGGCGTTCTCCGCGTAAACGCTGCGCCTGCGCGACAAGGTTGCACGGATTGGTTCGATCGGTGGCCCCCGGGGTATCCTCCCCGCGTGGGCAAAGCCGTGGCGCTGCTGGCACTAGTGGCCGGGTTCTTTGTGGGTGGCTCCGTCCTTGGGTTCGTTCCCGGGCACTACGTACCGGTCCACGCTCCACCCAACGTGCTCTTGGCAGCCTCTGCGTTGCTCATCTTCCTAAGCCTGGCTCTACTCGCACGTGATCATCGTGGAAGCGAACTCTTGAGTGGGTTGATACTGCTGGCCGCGTCGTTTCTGTTGGGGTGGGTCACGGTCTACGGTCCTGAGAGTGTGCTCGGCGGACCGCTCGATTGGATCCCGCCCACCGTACGTCGATCGCTCGGGCAGCTGATGCACGGCCTCGGGCTGGTCTTGTGCGGCATCACCGCGTTCTTCGGTCTTCGGAAGCTGATCGGGTAAATCCCCACCATCACAACGATCTCTTTCGGCCACAGATCCGCTGTCGTACGGCGGGTCGAGGCTGCTCCTCGATTCCGTGCTCGTGCGCAATAATCGAAAGGGCGGGCGAAAACACGTCGAGCAGCTCACCGGGCCTCAGCAAGTAGTCCGGGTTGCGCGGCCGGCCGACGCGCTCGTGCCCTTCCGCGAAAGTCTCGTAGATCAACAGGCCGTTCGGGACGATCAAGTCGACGAGCGAGGCGAGCCTCGGTCGATACAAGTAGTTCGTCACCACCACGGCGGAGAACTGGCGTCCTTCGAGTGGCCACGCCTCTCCCTCGAGATCAGCCTCGATCCGTTCGACCTCGGGGTCGCCCACGAGGTCGGCGAGTCTCGACGTATCGCGATCGACCGCTACCACGCGAAGCCCAAGCCCGCGCAAGTAGCGCGCGTGCCGTCCGCCGCCGCTCGCCAGATCCAAAACGCTCCCTCCGCGGAGGATCAGCGACGCGAATCGCACCACCCAAGGGGAGGGGGAGCCTTTTTCGTGAAGCGGGGGGTCGTGCATCGGTCGGGGCTGGCGCGAGAGTACCCGATGGACCGGCGCCCATCGGCGCCTGAAGTGCACGGTTTTCCGACGTTTGCACAGAAAATCCGAAAATATCGGAAAATATTGCAAAACTTTGGTGTCTAGGACCGCCGTGAAGAGTTTTTGTCCAGATATTGCCTTCCTAAATTTGGACACTATGTAGACAAGTATGAGGGAATCGACAAAGCCACGTGTGGTGGTTGCCGGGGCGTCCGGCTTCGTGGGGCGGGCGCTCGCGCCGCTTCTCAGTGCGCGTTTCCATGTGATCGGCTTGTCGCGCTCCGAGCGGTCCGCCGGTCAGGGCTTTGCCGAGTACCGGACCTGCGATCTCTTCTCACTGAAGGAAGCGGAGCGAGCACTCGAAGGGGTCGATTTCGCGGTGTACCTCGTGCACAACATGATGCCGTCGGCGAGCCTCACCCAGGGTGACTTTGCCGACCTCGACGTCGTGTGCGCGGACAACTTCGCACGCGCCGCTGCGAAGGCTGGCGTCAAGCAAATCGTCTTTCTCGGAGGTCTCTGTCCGAAGGGAAGCTCTCTTTCGAAGCATCTCGAGAGTCGACTCGAAGTCGAACGCGTGCTTGCTGGGTACGGCGTGCCCGTGACCACGCTTCGCGCGGGGCTGATCGTCGGCCGAGGGGGGTCATCGTTTCAAATCGTGGCCCGTCTGGTGCAGCGTCTCCCGGTGATGATCTGTCCGCGGTGGACGCTCACCCGCACGCAAGCGGTGGCGCTTCGCGATGTGGTCATGCTGCTCGACTATGTGGTCGGCCGAGAGACCCACTACGGCGAGGTCCACGATGTCAGCGCGCCCGATGTCGTCACCTATCGTGAACTGATGCGCATGACGGCGACTGCCTTTGGCAAGCGGCGCGTGTTGATTCCGTCTCTGTTCTTGTCTCCAGGGCTTTCTCGACTCTGGGTATCGCTCATCACAGGCGCACCCCGCGCACTGGTGGCCCCGCTCATTCAAAGCCTGAGACATGAAATGCTGGCCGGGCCTTCGGAGCTTGCGCAAGAAGCCGGGATCACACCCACGCCCACTGCGGAAGCGATTCGAATCGCAGCCAGTGCCCCCGACGTCGCGCCACCTCATGCCTTTCGCGGCTCGAACGCGAGCACCCAACGCAAACGCGTCCGGTCGGTGCAGCGAATGTCCCTTCCCCGCGACTGGACCGCCGAGGATGCAGGACGCGACTACGTTTCCTGGCTGCCGCGCTTCTTGCGCGCGTTCTTGAAGGTCACAGTGCACTCGCCTGACGAATTTAGCTTTGCCTTCGCGGCATGGGATACGCCTCTTCTCAAGCTCCGCCGAGCGCCGGAACGAAGTGGCCCCGATCGCCAGTTGTTCTACGTCACCGGTGGCGTGCTCGCTCGCGTTGGGAATCGCGCGCGGTTCGAGCTGCGACAGGTACTTCGTGGGCGAACGCTGTTGACGGTGGTGCACGACTATGAACCCCGACTGCCCTGGCTCCTCTACGTCGCCACCCAAGCACAGTTTCACCGTTGGCTGATGCACCGCTTCGGTGCCCACCTCAGCAGGGTCCCTGACGGACCCCCACGCCCAACCGAGCCTCTGAAGGCACTGCCTTCACAACCACAAGGATAGGAAAGCACTCATGTACCTGAAATTTACCACTTACTTCTTCATCACCTGCGCGCTCCTCGCCGGCTGTGCGAAGGATGGTCCTGCCGAGACGACGACGGCCGTCAAAGAAGCCGCGATGGACACCATGGGCGACCCCGACATCGTCGCGGTCGCTGCGACCGCAGGCGACTTCAACACACTCGTTGCTGCCGTGAAGGCCGCCGGTCTGGTGGAGACCCTCCAAGGCGAAGGGCCGTTCACTGTATTCGCACCGACGGACGCTGCGTTCGCGAAGCTTCCCGCCGGAACCGTCGACAGCCTGTTGTTGCCAGAGAACAAGGATCAACTCGTCGCGATTCTCACCTATCACGTCGTTCCTGGGGAGGTGCTCGCCGCAGACGTCGTATCGCTGACCTCCGCCGCAACCGTCCAGGGGCAAGCGCTCGCGATCACCACTGATGACGCAGGCGTCCACGTGAACGATGCCACGGTGACCGCAACCGACGTCATGGCGTCGAACGGCGTCATTCATGTCATCGACACCGTGCTGATCCCCGCGTCATAGTCGTGTAGATCGGAACACCATTCTGCGGCCGACGCACACCCCTGATGTCGTAGTCGTGGGGGCGGGTTTCGGCGGGCTTGCAGCAGCGTTGCGGCTCGCCGAACTCGGCGCCGACGTGGAGTTGTGTGAGACCCTTCGGTATCCTGGCGGGTGCGCGAGCACCTTCACTCGCAGCGGCTACCAATTCGAGGCGGGCGCGACACTGTTCGCGGGACTCGGCGAGGGGCAGCTCTTCTCGAACTGGAACGAACGCTGGGATCTCGGTGTGCAGTTTGATGCCCTCGACCCGATCGTCGAGCTCCGCACCGCGGGCTGGAAACTCGACATTCCACCGAACCCAGGAGCGTTTCTCGATCGGTTTGCGGCCCTCCCTGGCGCCCAGGAGCAACGGCTACGGGCGTTTTTTGCGACGCAACGTCAGGTCGCAGGTGCACTATGGCAGCTCTTCGAAGATCCTACGCTCCTACCACCGCTGAGCGCACGCACGCTGCTCCGCCACCTCGGTCGGTCGATGCAGTATGTGCCCGTCGTCCGATGGATGGGGCGCTCACTCGGAGATGTGGTCGCGCACCACGGTCTTTCTGATTGGGAGCCACTTCGCACATATCTCGACGCGGTCAGCCAGATCACGGTGCAGGCAAGTGCACGCGAGGCGGAAGCGCCGTTCGCCATGGCCGCGATCGACTACTTCTTTCGTGGCGCCGGTCATGTACGTGGAGGGATTGGGAGCCTCGCGTGGGGTTTGGTCGACGCCATCCGGATGGCTGGCGGGCGCGTGACCCTCTCGAATCGAGTCCGCGAGATCCAGCGCGTCGGCCCCGACTGGCACGTGGAGACACGAAAGGGACGCCTCGCGACACGCGCGGTCGTCGCCAACGTGCTGCCGCAGTCACTCTCGCGCTTGGCAGAGGAGAAAATCGCACGCGACGTTCGGGATGTCACGGCCTCCGTCGAGTCCGGGTGGGGAGCGGCGATGCTGTACATGGTCATTGCGCCGGACGCGCGCATGGGACCCGACGCGCACCATCTGCAACTCGTCGATGATGAGCGCGCACCGTTCCTCGAGGGCAATCATGTGTTCTGTTCGATCAGCGCCGCCCACGAGCGATCGCGGGCTTCTGATGGGCAACGAACCGTCACCGTGTCCACGCATGTACCGATGGCCAAGCTTCTCACGCTCGACGAGACCGCCCGCGGGTCGTACGTCGCCAGCGTCCAGGGGAAGATGCGACAGACGATCGCCAACCGTGCACCCGAGCTGAGCGAGTGCGCGACATTCGAAATGACCGCGAGCCCACGAACGTTCACGCGGTTTACGGGACGCCACGATGGCTATGTGGGAGGGGTGCCAAGACGCGTGGGTCTCCATCACTACAGGCCGCGCGCACTCTGGCCTCGGCAGGCTGCGCGAGGACTCTACCTCGTGGGCGATTCGGTGCTCCTCGGACAAAGCACGCTTGCCGTCGCGCTCGGTGGGGTTCGCACCGCCGAAGCCATCGCTGCGGCGCAACGCTGACTCGAGGGGTGCTACTCGGCAGCCGGGTGAATCGCCGTCGTCGAGGACTCCCGCGGGGCCGGCCGTTGGGTCTTGAGCATTCCACTGGTCCGCTCCGCGAAGACGGTCGTCGGGCGAATCCCAGGCGCGAACATGGAGGGGGTGACCTCGCTCGAAGGAAACATCTGCACCAACTCCGGCCGCTCGGGCACCGAATCGACCATCTCTCGTTCGATGATCATCGACGTGTACTGCTCCGCGCTCAGCTCCGGGGTGTTCGAGTTTAGAATCACCTCGAGGTCGTAGAGCTCGGCGAATTTTTTCAGGCCGGGAATCCGTGAATGGTGCGGCGACCAGTTGTCTGCGCTGGTACCGTTCTCCGAACACCCGAAGACGCCGTCGTCGGCGTGGACGAAGAGGGTCTGGTTTCCGGTGGTGTGGCCTGGGGTCTTGAGGATCACGCAGCCGTCTCCAAGTGAGACATCGTCGTCGAAGAGGACGACTTTGTCTTCCGGCACCCCGACCTTTCCATCTCGTACAAACCATGATTGCTGCACGGGGTGGAGATGTCCCCAGTCGTCCCACTCTTGGCGTGGGGCGAGCAGGTACGCGTTGGGGAACCGCGCTTTGCGAGTGCCATCGCCGAGAATGGGTCGAAGGTCTTGCGTGTGAAAATGATCCCAGGCAACGACGTCGATGTCCTCCGCCGTAAGCCCGAGTCCGGCGAGTTGTACGTCGACGTGGGCGTTCTCCTTCGCCAGCAGCTTCGCACCCCGCTCTCCAACCTTGTCGATCATCTTCGCGAAGAAGGGCGTCGCGCGCGAGGCGTCGTAGTCGCTTGGGTTGAAGAGAACGTTCTTCATTGCGCCTTCGGCCATGACCTGGATCAGCAGGCTTCGGTGGTACATCTGGACGTACGGCCACGGCAGCGGTACGGCGCGGTTGAAGGCATACGTGGTCGGGTACAGCAACGTCGTGAGTGGCAGCGTGCGGACGGATACGACCTTCGGTGCCGATCGCAGGTCGTCACCGAGCGCGCGCGCGCCTTTGCGAAGGGCGGCGAGTTTGGGGCCGCTCGAGCCGATTGTGCGGTCGTCCTTGAGGTCGAGCACCTGACGCACCCACGGGACACGTCGATCGATGGGTTCACCTATGCGCATGGGTAGTTTCCTTCTCGGGCGTTTGGGGCTGCGGGTCCACGGAATGTAGGGCGGCGGCTCCGCTGCGGCCAGGGCTCATGTCCTCATGCGGGGGGTCGACGCGTCGACGGTAGTCGCTGCCCATACTATGAGACACGAGGCCAAGGCTGACGATGCAGTTGAATCTCTCATCCCTACGACCGCTGACCGCCGTGCGCGCCGCGCGTGAACTGTTCGCCAACCCGGACGAGACCGAGCACGTCTTCCAGATCATCGAGGCGTTGCAGGGGCCATCGCTCCACCGCATCAAGGCCCGCCTGGAAAGCACGGGGCAGGGGCGACGCCTGCTTGAGACCCGCCCAAACATCCTCCCGCTGCTCTGTGACCGGGAAGCCCTCGAGCGCATGCCGGAAGGGAGCCTGGGTCGGGCGTATCTCGCCTTCGTCGATGCCGAAGGGATTACTGCCGATGGCCTCGTCGAAGCGTCAAGACGGGGTCGAAGGCAGGCGACGCCGGAGCTCACGTGGATCAAGGACTGGCTGCGCGACACACACGATCTCTGGCACACCGTGCTCGGGTATCAGGGTGATCTCGTGGGTGAAGCCGCGCTGCTGGCCTTCAGCCACGGCAACACAGGCAATGTGGGTGTTGCCATGATTGCCGCGATCGCATGGTTCAAGCTGGGGCGGGTGACGGACCCGGAGAGCGGTGCGCGCGAGGTCGTGCGTGACGGGCGTCGGATCGCCAAGCGAACCGCCTGGTTCATTGGAAACCCGTGGCATGAATGGCTTGAACGCCCGCTTGCAGAGGTCCGCCGCGATCTCGGCGTTGAACGTCCGGTGCTGTACCAGCCGGTGCGAGCGTCCGAAGTCGACGTCTCCTTCGCGCCGACGCGCTGAGCGTAGGTACACCCCTGGGATTACTCGGCGATCTTTCGTGTCGTCTCGTCGACGGCCCGCTTGCTTTGCGCCTCGGTCTTCGCCTGCAGTTCGTCGGTACGCTTCTTCGCCTCGGCAACCACCTGGTCGGCTCGCTTGTCCGCTTCCCTCTCGAGTTGACCGGCTCGCTTGTCCGCTTCTCGGGTCAACTGCTTTGCGCCTTCCTTGGCCGCAACCTTGGCGAGCGGGTTGCTCCCGGCCTCGTCGACCAGCTGGTCAGCCCGCTTGTCGGCTTCCTTGCGAACGAGAGCCGCGGCCTTCTTGCCTTCCTTGCGAATCTGGTCCGCTCGTTTCTCGGCCTCTGCGATGATCTTTTCGCTTTGCGCAGTCATCTCGGCCAGCGCCCGCTCGCGCTGCTCGTCGAGTTCTGCTGACACGGTCTCAGCTGCCGCAC
>JBATTM010000679.1:0-15938 GCA_049670545.1 Polyangiales bacterium | reverse complement strand
GTCGAACCACTGACCGCCGATCACGATCTCGGGCTCCGGATCTGCATCGAGGTTCGCGAGCGCCGGGTATCCCTGGCCCCCCGTGTTCAGTGGCGCCGACCACTTCTCCGTCCCGTCGTGCTCGATGACCACCAGTTCATGACCCGATGTCATGAACACGATCTCAAGCTCCGGGTCTGGATCCATGTTGCCCACGGCAGGGCCCGTGCCCCATCGAACGTTATAGGTCTCGATCGGAATCATGAGGTACTCCGATCCGTCTTCGCCGTTGAGCACGACGAGCATATTGTCGTTCCGACCTTTGTACGCGACCGTGGCGACTTCAGGGAACCCATCGTTGTCGATGTCGGCGATCGCAGGGGTGCTCTGCACGTGCTTGAAGGTCGCGTCTTCACTCCAGCCAGTCCACTGCCACTCGACGGTTGGCTCGAACGTCACGTCCTCAGGCCGGAGCTCGCAGAGCGGTCCTTGCGGCTGCGGGAGACACTGGTCTAGGGTCGGTTCGCAGAATTCGCCGTCTGCGCAATCGAAACTGTCCGTGCAACTCGTTCCTGGCGTGGCACAGGCGTCTGCGAGGCAGACATCCCCAGCGTTGCAACACACCAGACCATCCCCGCCGCACCGGATACCCGACGCGCACGGGGCGACGCACGCGCCTTCGAAGCACTCGTCGCCGATGTCGCAGCACACCGCGGGCGTTCCACATAGAAGTGCCGACTCGCAGACTTCCGTGCCGCCGGCTCCACCGACACCGGCGTTGCCACCGTGGCCAACTCGGCCACCTGTGCCGATCTCGCCTCCATCGCCGCCTGCACCCGAGCTGCCGCCGTTGCCGCGGTCCGCTCCGCTTCCTGTGTCGTCGCCCCCGCAGCCGACGACCAACAGCGCAGCCAACAGGACCCCCCAATGATTCGCGTTCATAACATAATAATACAATAAAAACGGAAAACGTGCAGGTCGATGCGTGGCTGTCATCGAGCGTTTTCGCGGGGCGGTTCTACAGCGAAACCATTGGGGTTTAAGACTTGCGTGGGGCGTGGTCTAAGGAGCGCTTCCGTAGGCTTCCAGCTCGCCGACCGAGATGAAGTCTGCGGCCCCGCCCGGCGCGCCGTAGATACGGATCCCGTCGCCGACGATGGGATCGAACAGCAATTGGTAGGTCTCGTAGCTCACGCCGTTGTTGGCGCCGTAGCTCGGGATGCTGGTTAGCGCCGCTGCGTCCACCCAAATGGCGTTCTGCCGTACTTGCACGCGCAGAGACCCAGGCTCGAACCAGCCGCCGTCGAAGAACTCTTTGCCCTCTTGGAAGACCAGGCGGCTGAACGAGTACTGCGTGTCGAAGGTGTATCCGATCCAATCCTCGGTCGCCACGTCCCCGCCGTCCCACGTGTCGTATTGTCGACCGTTCTCGGTGCTGCCAACCGGTGGGAAATCCCCGTCGCGAATCACCTCGAAGTTCGGGTTGCCACCTCCGAGCGGTGCGGGGACCGCCGCCACGATCGTGCCGAGGCTCGTGAGATCGGCGTCTTCGAGGCCGCACGATGTGGAGCAACCGTCGCCGCTGGTCGTGTTGCCGTCTTCGCACGTCTCGGGCGGTGTCAGGAACCCGTCTCCACACAACGGCGTGCGCGCGGTGCATCCGACGTCGCATGTCGCGGTGCTCGGCGGATCGCAGGTCTCGGTCCCGTTGTTGTTGACGATGCCGTCGCCGCACACCTCATTGAGGCACGTTGCGCCACAGCCATCGCCTTCGGCGGTGTTGCCGTCGTCGCATTGCTCAGACCCATCGAGCACGCCGTTGCCGCAGGTCACGATGCCAGGAGCGAACACGTCAAGCTCGGCGATCGAGACGAAATCCGCGGCTCCACCCGGCGCGCCATAGATGCGAATCGAATCCCCGACGGCAGGCGCGAACGTGAGTTCGAACGTTTCGAAGCTCACGCCGTTGTTGCCCGCGTAGGTGGGTATTGAAGAAAGACCAACGACCTCCGTCCAGACACCACCTTGGCGCACTTGGACGGTGAGCGAGTCGAACCAACCGCCGTCGCCGAAGTGCTTGCCCTCTTGGAAGACGACTCTGCCGAATACTTGGTCGGACGGGAAACTATAGCCGATCCATTCGTCTGTCGACGCATTGTTGCCATCCCACGTGTCGTACTGACGAGCGTCGTCGACGCTTCCCACGGGCGGCCGGTCGTCATCCCGGATGATCTCCAGGTTCCGGCTCCCGCCACCGAGGGGCGCAAGGACGCGTGCGATCACCGCGCCGGCATCGGTGAGGTCCGCGCCGGGCGTCTCTGCTGCACATACCGAGGAGCATCCGTCCCCACCAACGGCGTTGCCGTCGTCGCACGTCTCGGGAGGTGTGATCCACGAGTCGCCGCACACAGGCGTTCGGGCCGTGCAGCTGTCGTTGCACACGGCACTGCCTGGAGGCTCGCAGGTCTCGGGCGCTGTGACGGTTCCATCACCACAAACCGCGGGCGCCTCGATCTGGCAGGTGGCGTCGCAGCCATCACCAGCGGTCGTGTTCCCGTCATCGCAGGCTTCCGGGGCCGTGACGAAGGAGTCGCCGCAGAGCGGTGTACGATCGGTGCAAGTTGCGGTGCAAGTCGCGGTGTTTGGGGGTTCACAGGTCTCGGGCGCTGTGACGGTTCCATCACCACACGTTACTGGAACTTCGGTCTGGCAGGCGGCGTCACAGCCGTCGCCGGCGGCCGTGTTTCCATCATCGCAGGTTTCCGGGGCCGTGATGAAGGAGTCGCCGCAGAGCGGTGTGCGATCGGTACAAGTTGCAGTGCAAGTCGCGGTGTTCGGGGGTTCGCAGGTCTCGATGGTGTTGTTGACGACGTTATCTCCGCAGAACTCGGCGGTGCAAGTTGGGCTGCATCCGTCGCCGGATGCGTTGTTTCCATCGTCACACTCTTCTCCGGGGTCGAGGGCGCCGTCTCCGCACACCGGCCCCCCTGCGCCGCCAGAGTAGACTTCGAGCTCAGCGACGGAGATGAAGTCTGCGGCCCCGCCGGGCGCGCCGAAGAGACGAATCGCATCCCCCAGTGTCGGGCTGAAGCTGATGTCGAACGTGTCGTAGTTCACGCCGTTGTCTCCGCCGTAGCCGGGAATGATCACGAGGCCCGATGCTTCGGACCACAAGCCATCCTGCCGAACCTGGACGGTCAGCGAATCGAACCAGCCGCCGTCGCCGAAGTGTTTGCCTTCTTGGAACACGATGCTGCCGAAAAGCTGGTCTGAGGAATAGCTGTACCCAATCCACGCCTCGGCAGCAGGGGCTCCGCCATCCCAAGTGTCGAACTGGCGGCTGTTCTCGGCGCTCCCCAGCGGCGGAAAATCTCCGTCACGAATGATCTCCGGGTTGGGGTTTCCTCCACCTAGGGGAGTGAGAACACTTCCGATAATCGTGCCGAGGTCGGTGAGGTCGTCTCCACCGGCCGATTCGACCCTGCAGTTGGCGTCGCAGCCGTCGCCGCTGGTCGTGTTGCCGTCTTCGCAGGTTTCAGGCGTCGTCACGAAGCCATCACCGCAAACGGGTACTCGAACCAGGCACCCTGCGTCACAAGACCCCGTGCCGGGCGGCTCGCACGTCTCGGATACGTTGTTGATGACGCCATCGCCACAGAACTCCGCAAGGCACGTGCCGGAACAGCCGTCACCGCTCGTGGTGTTGCCGTCATCACATTCCTCGCCGACGTCAAACGCACCGTTGCCGCACGTCAGAGAAAGGGCCACGAAGACTTCAAGCTCGGCGACAGAGATGAAGGGGCTTGCCCCACCGCCGGGCACGCCGATCACCCGAATGCCGTCTCCGATCGTCGGATCAAAATCGAGAGTGAAAGTCTCGAAGCTCAGTCCGTTGTTGGCGGGGTAGGTCGGGCTGATATCGAGGCCTGTCACGTCCACCCAGATGCCGTTCTGACGAACTTGAATGCCGAGAGTCTCGAACCAACCCCCATCGACGAACTGCCTGCCCTCTTGAAAGACCACCCGGGTGAACGTTTGGTCGTCGGCATACGTATAGCCGACCCAATCGAGGGGGCGCGGGCCGCTTCCGTCCCACGTGTCGTACTGACGGAATGAGTCGACGGATCCAACCGGGGGCTTGTCGCCATCGCGGAACACTTCCGGGTTCGGGTTGCCGCTGCCGGCCGGTGTCGCGAAGGACACGGGCGAACCATCGGACGTGACGTCTTGCAACGTGCCCTCGAACGTGCAGATAGCGGAGCAGCCATCGCCTCCTACCGTGTTGCCGTCCTCGCATTGCTCAGGCGGCGTCAAGAATCCGTCGCCACAAAGGGGAGCACGGGTCGTGCAGCCCGTCGTACACACGTCGGTGTTGGGTGGCTCGCACTGCTCGGGTGGGGTGACCACGTCATCTCCGCAGACCGCGGACTCGACCGTGCAAGAGGAAGAGCAGCCGTCGCCATTCGTCGTGTTTCCGTCGTCGCACTCCTCGCTCGGGGCCACCACGCCGTCGCCGCAGGTCACAACGGGGCCGGTGACCGTCCAATCGAAGGTGACGACCGCGACCTCGGGGCCGTCTGACACGCTCGCCGTCACCGTCGAAGTGGTCGTGGGCGCGTCGACGTCGACCGTGCCTGAAATCTGCCCTGTCAGGGAGTCGATGCTGAGCCCCGGCGGAAGGCCGGAGACATCGAAGAACAGAAGATCTCCGTCGGGATCGTTTCCGGCTAGGTCGAGGGTCGCGGCGTCACCAACCTCGGTCGATTGATCCGCTGGCGTCGACAGGACTGGCGGGTCATTCGGAGCCGGGTTCGGGATCTGCAGGAACAGCGGGGCGATCGGGGCCTGTCCACCACCGGTGTCGGGTCCGCTCCAGCTTGCGGAGAGCACTTCACTGCCTCCCCGTTCGAACATCGTGACGACGACTTCGTAGAAGCCTGGCGTCAGCGCGATCGGCGCACTGATGACTTCTTCGGCGCCGTGCAGGCCGTCGTTGTCGACCACCTCCGTGCCGTTGATGTACAGCTTGCTGCCGTCGTCTGAGATCGTGGAGAAGGTGTAGTCGCCACCCGCGTTTACCTGCAAGAAGGCCGTAAATCGGAACACGAAGTCGGAGTCACGATTGCGGACGGATAGGTCGATGGTCTGGAGCGTACCTGTCTCGTCCGGCGTCCCCAGCGAGTTGAAGTCGGGCAGTACGGAGAGCTGCACATCGGACTCCCAGTACTCGTACGCAATGCCCGGTTGCGGCGTGGTCGGGTCGATCCGGAGAATCCACTCTCGAAGCAAAGACACGGCTGGTAGCTCGGGGAGCTCTTTGGCGAGGGGGGGCATGGCGATCGGTCCGATCGCCTCCACGCGCTTGAAGAGAGCCGAACGCGACGGGTCCCCTGGGTAGACCACCACGGTTCCCGACGTCCCGAGATCGTCACGGACCTCGGTCCACACCATGCCTTGTGCCGCGAACGGGGTCGCGTACCGCAGGTCGAATCCCGCCACGACCTCACCGGGCCGGTGGCAGCCAGCGCAGTTGGAATCGAGCCACGAGCGTGCCCGATCTTCGAGCGAGCCGGTCACGTCGTCGAGGGCTTTGTTGCGGGTCATCGTGGGGATGTCTGCTTCGACGATTGCCGGCGTGAACATCCCGAGATGGTTCCATGTCGCCAACTGGTTGTCGGTCCGGCCGGTGCTGGGATAGAGGAGGTCGCCGTTGAGTTGGTGGGTGCGGGGGCCAAGTACGCCACGCTCCCTGTGGCAGGTCTGGCATTCGAGTCGCGAGGGGTAATTCCACGTCTGCGGGCGCGTGCTGCCGTCTGCGAGCGTGATCGTGTGTTGGCTCGTGGCACCTCCGGCCAGCAGGTCTGCGTCGAGCCCATTCGGGCGCCAGCGATAACTCAAGCCGTACCACTTGCCGTCGTCGCCATGAACGAAGAAGCGGGTTTCGAGGCGGTCCGTGATCGAAGGGTCGTTTTCGTCGAGCGGAAGCTCGAAGTGTTTCATCAAGACTGTGCCGATCGGGAAATCCCAGTCGCCGTTTTGGGAGAACACCACCTGCTCACCCGCGGAGTCACGAATACCGTCGTTGGGTACCGCGATCCATCGGCTCTTGGCTGCGCCGTCTGACCAAAATGGTTGGTTGAGCCCATAGGGGATCCAACTCGGGTCTGGGACCAGGTTCAGCGTGTCGCTGAACGCACCGACCTGCGAGATGAGTAGAGGTGGATCGCCAACCGATTGTCCGATGCGATCGAGTGTGTACAGGGTGCCGCCATTGATCACGTCGCCGAGATACAGCTCGCCATCTCTGTCCTGTCCCCACGTCCCAAGACCACCCGGGTCGAATACAGTGAGGAACTCTTTGGTGGCGGTAAACGTGCTCGCGTCGAGCGTGATCGCCCAGATGTTGCCGGTGACGTAGTCCCCTGCGAGGTAACGACCGTAGAGCTCGGGGTAACGCGAGCCCCGATAGACATACCCGCCGATGATGGCGCGCGCCTCCGAACGAACGAAATCGATGACGGGGTCGGTCAGGTTGCCGATGATCGTGGCAGGCTCCGATCGGACGCCTGTGGTGAGCCCTTCCCGGAACGGCCAACCATAATTGTTCCCGCAGAAGATGACGTTGATCTCTTCACGCGTGCTTTGGCCGACCTCGCCCGACCACATGTAGTCGGTGACTGGATCCCAAGCGAGGCGGTGCGGATTGCGGTGGCCGATCGAGCAGTATTCCTCGAAGATGGCGCCCGATACGTCGAGCCAAGGGTTCGAGTCCGGGATGCAATACCGCCTGCCGGAGATTTCATCCGCCGTATCGAAAATTCGCCGTGGAAGATGGCTCCCGGGAGGGCAGTTCCAGGTGCCGTCTCCGTTGTCGGTAATGTCGACCGCCAGTCGAACCGAGCCGCCTTCCAAAGTGTCGGCGATGTCCTGCGCCGTTTCGTAGCGAAACTGATCCCCGATCGTGACGTGCAGGTATCCGTCGTTGCGGAAGACCATGCCGCCACCACGATGTGACCCATTGTAGAGCCGGATATTGATCATGATCTGTTCGGAGTTCGGGTCAGCGACCGTCGAGCCGTCGGGCACCTCGAAACGCGAGAGACGGAGATACGTATTGAAGTACCCACCCGTCGAGTTGCGTGGGTACGCGTCGAAACAGGCCGTCAAGTCAGCCTGGTCTCCGCTAGCGTCGATCGGGCAGTGCGTCGTGTAATACACGTAGAGGTAGTTGCGAAACGGCGATCCCGGAACCGCGAACTCCGGGTGGAAGATGAGGCCCAGGAACCCACCGTCCCAAACGACCGCCGTTCGATCGCGAAGATCTAGGAACGTCTCGGTCGTGTCGACGTCTGGCTGGTTTTCGAACGAACGAATGAGGCCGTCTCGGGTCCCCACGTAGAGCCGATCGTTAGCCGGATTCTCTTCGATGACGAGTGTGTCGCCGAGATCAAGTGCGGGGAACGCGGAGACGACATCCCACGTCGAGCTTCCAGGTGCGTTCGGTGTTCGCGGCGGAAACGCATCGTTGAAGAACGGGCCCACCGCGATCGGTGGGTTGTCGAGGCCGGCCTTCGCGACCAACGGTTCCTCAATCGGTGCGTCATCGGCGAAGGGATCACGCCCGTCGGGTGGTGCACCCGTAGGGTCTAGCGATGCGGGGTCGCCGCAACCTACCGCGAATACGATCGCGATCAGTGTGCATCGCAAAACGGCGTGCAGACGTGACGTCAGACTGCGTGGCATGGGCTGGTCTCCCGCGTGGCCTGGGATCCACGAAAAGGCGTGATTGGGTGGCTGGCGCCGCGGGCCAAGACGACGCCAATCAGCACCATACCGGAGCTGAACAGAAGGTGCACTTGTCGTTTCATGTAACTTCACGTTGTCGTGTGTAATCCAACAAGTGGATTCATGCAGCCCGAATTTCAATGTTAATGGCAATTATCTCTCTCACCCGAACTCGTATGCAGGGGTTGGTCCCCATGCTATTCGAGCCACGTGGCGCTGCCGATCGACTCCCTGCAAGCGAGGCTCGACCTCGAGAGGCTCGACGACGACCTCTACCGGGGCACATCACCGATCGACGGAAGGCCTCGAATTTTCGGGGGATTGGTCGCTGCGCAGTCGCATATCGCGGCCTGCAGGACGGTCGAGGGGCGGACGGCCCACTCGCTGCACGGCTACTTTCTCCGTGAGGGCGATACCAAGGTTCCCGTGATCTACCACGTCGACCGGATACGCGATGGGCGGTCGTTCGCGACGCGACGGGTGGTCGCGAAGCAGCACGGGAAGGCGATTTTCAACATGTCGGTCTCCTTCCAGTCGTCCGAGGACGGGCTCGAGCACCAGGAACCCATGCCCGAGGCACCCCCACCACTCACCGTTCCCACCCACAAAACACGCCTCGAGGCGTATCAGGAGCGGTCGTCCCACCCAGCGATCGGATTCCTCCTGTCCCTCGATCGCCCGATTGAGCGCCGCGAAGTCGACCACATCGACCTGCTCGAGCCGAAACCGCATCAGGGGACGAAGCGAACCTGGTTTCGGGCGGCGGGCACCCTCGACGCCGATCCGGCCATGCATCAAGCCATGCTTGCCTACGCGAGTGACTATGGGTTGCTCGGGACCTCCTTCAATCGCCACGGGCACAGCTTTCTCACAGACAAGTTGATTCTGGCGAGCCTCGATCACGCCATATGGTTTCACGCTCCCTTTCGCGCCGATGCTTGGATGCTCTACACGACGGAGAGTCCGCGCGCGTCGGGGGGTCGCGGACTCAATTTCGGAACCATCCACGCCGAGGACGGAACGCTGGTGGCGTCAGTCGCGCAGGAAGGCCTCATCCGTGTTCGGCGCCCTCGAACCCCGTAGACCGAGTTCACCCTGATCTGGTCCGCCCTCGCATCAGGATGAAGTCGGTCTAGTTGAGGTTGTAGTTGATTTCGATCGGCGCTCCGCCGCGCTGCACCGAGAGGGTGAACTTGTCGGCAGTGCGAAGGGTCGTGTACGCGCCCAGTGCGGCGTCCGGGCTGGAAAGCGGCTGACCGTTGACGCTTTCGAGGACATCGCCGTTGTTCACTCCGAGCTTCGCTAGCAGGGTGTTCGGGCGAACGCCCCGGATCTGCATGCCGACGGGTTGTCCGTTCTCGAGCTTGGGGGAGACCGCGGCGATGCCGATCAGTTTACCCGCGTTATCCAGCACCTTGTTGAGGAGCGTTCTGCGAACGTTGAAGGTGGTGTCGTTCACCTTGTCGATGCCTTGTGCGATCTCTTCTTCGCTGAGCCCCGCGTTGCGATCGACGGCGCTTCGTTTTTTCGCCGGCTTGGGCTTCTCCTCTTTGGGGGCGGTTCGAGCGGCCTGTTTTTTTCCACCGCGAAGGTTCCAGTGTCTCTCGTCTTCGGTGAACATCGCCAGCCGACACAGCGAACCCCCGGTTTCGAGGATGACGGCATCGGCTCGGATGGCCCGGATTCGCGTGCCGCCGACCTCCGCGGCTCCCTGGTACACCGACGTCTTTCGGTCGGATTCCATGATCGCGGCGATCGAACGATCCAAATCACCGGGGATGACCGCTGTGCCTCGTAGCTCCATCTGAATGTCGCACGGATTGAATTCCTCCCCCTCCTCCAGCGTCAGCTCGACACCACCCGGTGCGGCCGTGGTGGCAACTTGGGTGAGATCGCCCAGTTCAGCGTTGAAGATGTTCCGGCGGAGAATCACCGCCGCGTCGTGGCGGGTGGGAACAACGGATCTCGGCGCACGACTGCGGCGCGGTGTCTGCACGTCGTCGGGGCCGTGGCGCATGACGCGCGCCCCAAGCAGTGCCGTCGCGCCCTCGGCAAGAAAAAACGCGCAAAGTGCCAACGTCACCAAGATCACGCCGCGCTTGAACCTTGTTTCTCCGGGAGTCGCCACGATATCAGCCTACTCTACAACGCGCGGAGCGACTGGCCATAGTCCCACCGTCAAGCATAGAACTGCCTCACCCAACGCCGAAACTTCGAGATCGGGCCATCGCCCGGGATGAGCGCGGGAGTCTCGAGCGGAACGCGATGCTCCCAGATCTCCTGATCTTGCAGCACGTCCGCGATGACGTGGCGATGAATTAGCCGCATCTGGGCACGGGTGGCGGCGCCCCAGGGTAGGGGAAGTGATCGCACCGATGGGGGCACAAAGGCCGGAGGGTATTCCGCGCTCACGCCCACGCCAAACGACATGTGGTCCGCATCGAGCTGGGTTGCGGTGAGCACCACGCGATAGTGCATGCCCAGCTTGGGCACACGAAGATCGGTGATTGAGAGGCCCAATCCGTGCACATCGGTGTCGAAGATCGAGTGAATGGCGCCCCACGGGAGGAAGGGGTTTCTACGGGTGAAGCCGAAACGAGAATGGAGGCGCGGACCCTCGAAGCGAAGGGTGGGCTCCTCGAGATTGGAATACGCATGAACCGCGGCGAAATGGCCAAAGTCGACCGAGTTTTCTGCGATGTCTTGGACGTGCCCCTTGAGAGAAAGAACCTTGGTCATCGGGGGGGTCCAGCCCGCAGTCTCGTAGTCCGGCAGCACCCAGGGCGGAGGTTCCGCGTGGTGACCGAAGTAGACAAAAATGCACCCCAGTTGCTCGACGACGGACCAAGTGCGAAGCGCCGTCGCAACGGTCGGGTTGCCCGGGTATTCGCTACGGACGCAGCGGCCTTCCGAGTTGAACTGGAGACCGTGAAACGGGCAGCGGAGATTTCCGTCGACTACCCGGCCGCCATGGCCGAGGTGCGCGCCCATGTGAGGACAAATCGGATCCACCACGCTGACTCCACGTGGACCGCGAAACGCGACCACCTCGGTGCCGTTGATGCGGAAGACCCCGACCTGGTTTTCGGCGAGCTCGTCGCTGAGTGCGATCCGAAACCAGCCCGAGGGCATCGGGAGGCGTGATTCTGGGGCTGGTTGGGTCATCGGGTCTTGCCGGAGAGAAGAGCACAAAAATGGAGTTGCGAAAAAGAGAATGTCATTCTAATACTCAGAATCTGATGTCACAGGCTGTCGCCAAGGCTCGGAGCGCCAAAACGAGCATGTATCGCGCGCTGATCGTCGACGCGGCCGAGCGTCTATTCGCGACTCGCGGGTACGAAGGCAGCAGGATCCAGGAGATCGCCGCAGAGTCTGGCGTTTCGCTCGGTACCCTCTACTCGGTCTTCGAAGGGAAGTCCGACATCCTGAGTGCGGTCCACGACGAGCGCCTTGGCGAGCTTTTTCAGTTGGCGGGGCGTGCCTTGGGCACACGGCAACCCGCGGCCGAGCGATTGCTCGAAGGCAACCGGGTCTTCATCGGCTGGCTCACCGAGCACCCGGACTACCTGCAGATCCATCTCAACGACGGGGTGGGGTGGGCGTCCGACCCGCGGAGGGTCGAAGATGGGCTCGTCGCCGCGTGGCGCCGGGGTATCGATCTCATCGCGGGAGTCATCGCGGAGGCGGCACGGGATGGCCACGTGCACGACGAAGATCCGAAGATTCTCGCCCGCGTCATGGTGGCCATCCAGCAGGTCTACATGTCTGCGTGGGTTGAGGCGGGGATGTGCACCGACCCCCGGGCCCTGGCCAAGAGCATCGAGAAGCAGATTCAACGAACCCTCTTCAACCCAGAGCAACGAACATGAGCGCAAGCGCCGAACGAGCTTCCCTACACACTGCCGCTGGCAAGACGCCACCGCGTTTGCGCGGGGGACTGCCTGTGATTGGGCATACGATCGACTTTGCGCGCGACCCCGTACAGCTGCTGCAACGCGCGCACGATGAGTGTGGCGACGTCGCCCAATTCAAGTTGCTTGGAAAGCGCGTGACGCTGTTCACCGGGCCGGCCGGTCACGAATCGTTGTTTCGGCTCCCGGACGAGGTCTTGAGCCCAACCGAGGCCTACAAGATGATGATTCCGGTGTTCGGAAAAGGCGTCGTATACGACACGACACCCGAGCGGATGCTCGAGCAGCTTCACATGCTCCATCCGGCGCTTCGCCACAATCGCATGCGCACGTATACGGATATCATTGCCGATGAAACCGAGAAGCAAATCGCGAAGTGGGGACAGGCCGGCGAGATCGAGGTGTGTGAGTTCTTCGCCACGCTCACCAACTTCACCTCCAGCCGCTGCTTGATTGGCGACGAATTCCGCAACGAGATGAGCGAAGAGTTCGCAAAGGTGTACAACGACCTCGAGGGCGGGATTGTGCCGATCGCCTACATCCATGCGCACCTTCCGATTCCGGCGTTTCGTAAGCGCGATGCCGCCCGAAAGCGCCTCGGCGAAATGGTGTCGGCGATCGTTCAAAGGCGTCGCTCGCGCGGAACCAAGGGAGAAGATTTTCTGCAAACCCTCATGGAGTCGACGTACAAAGACGGCACGACGTTGTCGGACCATGAGATCACCGGAATCTTGATCGCGAACATGTTCGCTGGGCACCACACGAGTTCGGTCACCACGGCTTGGACCTTAGTCGAGCTGCTTCGGTCCAGCGGATACTACGAGCAGGTGCGTGACGAAATCCGTGACCGTTTCGCCGCCGAAGAAGACTACGGCTTCGCCGCGATGCGCGATCTCGAGAAGACCGAGTGGGCGATCAAAGAGGCGCTTCGGATTCATCCTCCTCTCTTCATGCTGTTCCGTGCCGCGAAGGAAGACTGCGAGATTCTGGGCTACGAGATCAAAAAGGGCGACTGGGTGACGGTATCGCCGATCGTCGCCCATCGTGACGAAGCCGTGTTCTCACGTGCGCTCGAGTTCGACCCGGACCGATACGGGCCCGGTCGCGAGGAGGATCGCGTTCCCTTCGCTTATGTTTCGTTCGGGGGTGGGCGACATCGTTGCCTCGGCAGTGCGTTCGCGATTCTCCAGATGAAGACGATTCTGGCAGTCCTTCTCAACGACTACGAGTTCGAACTGGTGCCAGGCGCGATCGAGACTGACTTTGAACGGGTCGTGCTTGGGCCCAAGCCTCCGATCCATCTCCGGTACCGAAAGCGAAGTGAAGGAGCCCGCGATGCCCGCATTTCCGCGTGAAGAGTTGGAGGAGATGATGGCCCGTTGGCTCGAGGCCAATCGGAACGCCGAGCGCGAGGGCAACTGGAGCAAGTATCTGGGTGCTCACTACACCGACGACGCGGTCTATCGTTGGAACGTGGGGCCCAACGAGGAGTTCTGGGCTCGAGGAATCGACGAGATTCGAGAAGTCGCACTCGGCTACCACATGCGTGGGTTCGAGGACTGGCACTACCCGTACCAAACCGTGCTGATCGATGAGAAGCAAGGCCATGTCGTCGGGTTCTGGCGGCAGCTCGCGCCCTTCAAGCGCGACGACGGTTCCGACTACGAGATCGCTGGGGTGGGCGGCTCGTGGTTCGAGTATGCAGGTGACTACAAATGGCGTTGGCAGCGAGATTTCTTCGACTTTGGCAACGCCAAAGCGATGTTCTTCGAGTTGGCCGGCGCCGGTCATCTCAACGAGACGATTCGCGAGAAGATTCACCGTCAGGCCAAGGGCGAGATGCTGCCCGGCCACGAGCCGATCCGGACGAAGCCCGGGGCCGTTGCGAAGCTCAGGAACTTCCAAGCCCTCGTGCGAATCGCGCTCTTTGGGTAGCATCGGACAATGGTCTCTCCGGCAACGACACGGGAGCAGACGGTCTCCGCCCTGACGAGCGAATCAGGTCGCGCGATACCGCGGTGGTTCTCCGAGAATCCGAGCAAGGCGTGGGGAGAGAAATTCTTCCTCGTATATTCGCCGATCTGGATGGGTGTGATTGGGCTCGTGATGGCGTTTGGGCTGACGCATCGGGTCGACGATCTGGGCTTCTTCGCGATCGGGATTGGCGTTGCTCTCCCGCTCGTCGTCGTGCCGGCTCTGATCCGGGACGAGTCTGGACTGGGCCGGCGTTGGTACGAAACGTATTGGTTCAAGGCCAATCTCTACATCGCGATTTTCAACTTCGCGGCGAACTACTTTGGCAGTGAGTACTTCTTCGATGTCCTCGGGATGGTCTACAACTATCCCGCGATTGATCTCACCTTCGACGCGGCCCTGGTTGGGTCGGGACAACAGCGGGTGCCTGTCGTCATGTACCTGCTGACCCAGGCGTACTTCATCACGTATCACAGCACCGCGGTTATCGTGCTTCGGCGCCTTCGGACATCGCGCCTTCCGTTCGTCGCGGTGTTGTGGCCAGTGTTGGTAGTGATCGTGGCGTACGTTTGGGCGTGGATGGAAACACGGGCGATGGCCAACCCACTCATCGAGGCGCAGTTTTACTACAGAGACATGGCTCGCATGCTGTCGTACGGATCGCTCTTCTATGCACTCTACTTCGTCTCGAGTTTTCCCATCTTCTACAACCTCGACGAGAACCGCAGCTCCAACTGGAGCCTTCCCCTCACCGCAGCTGCCGCCTGCGCAGCGGCCCTCGTCATGCTCTTCCTCCTCGACTTTGCCGCCGCAGCCTTCGGCCCAGTCGCCCCAACTTAACCCTCATAAAAAGGGGACAGTCCCCTTTTTGTGAGCGGGAATTACTCCTTCGTTAAAGGGGACTGTCCCCTTTAGTAGAAGAGGGTGTAGGAGTCGTTGAGGATCATCCAGATGCTGAGGGCCATGCCCCAGAGGGGGAAGATGAACCAGAGGCCGTTGCTCGTGCCGTTGAAGAGGAACATCGTGCGCGGCGAGTGGCCTTTGTGGCGGCCCGCGTTGAAGAACTGAAAGAAGTAGATGACCGTGCCGTAGAACATCTGCCAGAACATCACGACGCCGATGATGCCGAGGACACGTGCCGATATGAAGTCGAACGTCATGCCGAACGCGAACATGGTGGCGAAGATCGGGGTCGACCAACCGTTGCCGCCGTCGATGTTGAAGCCGAACGAGCTCTTACTGGCGTAGCCAGGATCGAAGAGCGCGTAGCTCGACCACACCTCGGTCCACTGCCAAAACGAAAACACTTTCAAGAGCGGGATTCGTTTGCGGAACATCTCGTCGAAGCGGTCGGTCTCGCGCCCGCGGTAGGCGTCTTTGGTCGCCTCGTACTCGTCGTGAATCTGATTCGCACACACGAGGAGGCCGATCTCCCAGAAATTCACCAAGAGGTTGACCATCAAGAAGAACGCGATCGCGATCTGATTGAGATTGTAGGTGCCTCGATAGGTGTGATGCAGCCAGATGTGAAACAGCGTGCCGACGACGATGAAGCCCACCATGAATCCCCACGCGGGAATGGTGAGGCCGCGGGCTTGCTCACTCGGGCGGTCGACAGCGGCGGCGGATTGGACGTTCGACTCCATGACGAGGGCGAAGGTGACGTTTCTCGCGTGTTTTCGCAAGTCGATCGCGACCCCGATCAGTCGTCGTCGTGCTTCGCGGCCCGGAGAAAGGCGGGCCACTCTCCGCCTCCGTGAAGCAAGACACTCGCCCCTGTGACGTAGCTCGCGAGGGGGGACGCGAAGAATAGGCACAGGTCGCCGACGTCGCTTGGCATCGCCATCCGACCCATCGGAACCGTACGCTCGACGGCATCCCGGACTTCTCCAGTGCCGAAGTGCAGCTCGGCCTTTTCGGTGAGGATCATCCCTGCCGTGATCGCGTTGACGCGGACCTTGGGGGCCCACTCCACGGCGAGCGAGGTCGTGAGGTTGAGCAGGCCCGCCTTCGCGGCGCCGTACGCAGCGGTCTCGGGGGAAGGTCGTACGCCGCTCACGCTGCCGATGTTGATGATGCAACCGCCTTGAATCTGCTCTTGCATGATCGCGTTGGCTTTCTGTGCGAGATGGAGCGGTGCGATCAGATTGAGGTCGATGATCGATTCAGAGAAGCGGGGGGATGCCGTAGCTGCGTCTGCCGGTGGGGATCCCCCCGCGTTGTTCACCAGGACGTCGAGCCGCCCGTGACGCTCGACCACTCCCTGCATCAATCGTTCGATATCGTCGT
>JBATTM010000678.1:0-4370 GCA_049670545.1 Polyangiales bacterium | reverse complement strand
CGTCATGGCTTGCGCGCGCTGCTCGACGCGATCCATCTGCTGTTCCGCGGCGTTGACCGCGATCTGCTGGTCTAGGTAGCGATCGTATGCGTCGCGCTTCTTCGGGCGGCCGATCGCGTCGTACGATTCGGTAATTTTCTTGAACGCGACCTCCATCTTTCGCTGGAACTCGCCGAGGCGTTTTCCATGATGCGCGTCCGGGTGGAACGTCTTCGAAAGTGCGAAGTACGCCTTGCGGATCGCGGCACGGTCCGCGTCACGGCCAACCCCGAGGCGCTCGTAGTGATTGAGTTTGTCCATCTTGTGGACGGCCTCGAGGATCTGGGCCTGCACCGCATCAGTGAGTTCGATCGAGTCGTCAATCTCGGTCTCGGGCGGCGCACTCGAGGCCTTCGGCTCGACCCACTCGACGAGTTGGAGCGTGATCAGGTGCTCGATCGCGGTCAGCACCTCGGCGGGCGCCATGACGGTGATGTCGGCAATGTCGTCGAGGTTGAGCACGCCGTCGATGCACGAATGCACGAAACCCTCTCTGGCATCGAGCGCGTGCGCGCGCGCTTCGGCTCCTTCAACGAGCCGTGGGATCTTCTCCTCCTGCACCCCTCCGTGCGCCCCCTTCCGGATCACTCTAGCGTGCAGTCTACGGAATCAGCCACTCGAGGAGCGCCTTCTGTGCATGAAGGCGGTTCTCGGCTTCGTCCCAAACTCGGGACTGAACACCGTCAATGACGGACGCACTGACCTCTTCGCCGCGGTGCGCCGGAAGGCAGTGAAGGAAGATGGCGTTCGCGTCCGCACCCCCCATGAGGGTGTCGTCGACCTCGTAGCCCCCGAACGCCCGCTGCCGGGCCTTGGCCTCGTCCTCCTGACCCATGCTGGCCCAGACGTCGGTCGTGACCACATGCACCCCGTCGACGGCCTGCGCGGGGCGTGGGTGAATCTCGATGCGTGCCCCCCGCGCCCGTGCTTCGTCGACGACCGACGGCTCCGGCAGATACCCATCCGGACAGGCGAGCTGGAGCTCAAAGCCGGCTACCGCAGCAGAGGCAATCCAGGAATGCGCCATGTTGTTGCCGTCACCGACCCACGCGACACGCGTCTCAGAAAGCGGTCGATCGCTGGCTTCCTGAATCGTCATCAGGTCGGCGAGCAGCTGACACGGATGAAACCGGTCGGACAGGCCGTTGACGACAGGAATGGTCGCATGGGCCGCGAGGGTTTCGAGCCGCTCGTGACCGAACGTCCGGTAGACGACGCCATGGACGAAACGGCTCAGCATCTTCGCCGTGTCCTCGATGGGCTCGCCACGGTCGAGCTGCGTGTCACGAGAAAGCAGCGTGACCGGGTTTCCCCCGAGTTCGTGAATCCCGACATGAAACGACAGCCGCGTGCGGGTGGACGCTTTCTCGAACACCACCGCGACGGATTTACCTGCGAGTGGCGCCGGGTGGTCGGCCGAGCCGCGAAGTGCTTTGAGCTCGGCGGCGCGATCGAGAAGCCCCAGCAGTTCTTCGCGGGTCAGATCGAACACGGTGAGAAAGTCGCGATCCTTCACGACTTCTCCGGTGCAGCGGCGAGAACCGTTTCCATGATCGCGAGCCCCTCGTCGAGTTCGTCCTGGGTGACGTTGAGGGCCGGCGACACGCGCAGCACCGAGCCCCCCGCAAGCGTGACTAGCAGGCCGGCCGAAAACATGGCCTGCAGGGTCGGGCTCGGATCGACGTGGTCGGCGAGGACGAGCCCTTGAAGCAACCCAAGGCCCCGCGAACCTGCCGTCGCGTCAAGTCGCGCGTCGAGGTCACGAAGCTTCTCACCGAGATACGCCCCAAGTCGGTTCGCATTGTCGATTAGGCCCTCTTCTTCGAGGATGTAGAGAACGGCGAGCCCCGCCGCGCACGCCAAAGGGTTGCCGCCGAAAGTGCTGGCATGACTCCCGGGAGGCAGCCCCCCTGCGAGCCGCTCGCTCACTGCCATCGCGCCGAGCGGAAATCCGCCAGCGATTCCCTTGGCGAGCGAACAGGCGTCGGGGACGACGTCGAACCAGTCTTCCGCAAGGAAGCGACCCGTACGCCCGTACCCTGTCTGAATCTCATCGAGAAAAAACAACGCGCCCCGTTCGTCGCAAATGCGACGGGCGCCCTTCACGAACTCGGGCGTCGCGACGATGATCCCGCCCTCCGCCTGGACCGGTTCGAATAGGACTGCCGCAGTACGGTCGCTCACGGCTGCTTCGAGGGCACTGAGATCGTTGAAGTCGACGAAGTGCACGCCCTCGAGAAGCGGTGCCATACCCTTGTGGTACTTCACCTGACCGGTCAGCGAGAGCGCGCCCATCGTTCGGCCGTGAAAACTATTGTGCGTCGACACGAATTCGGTTCGGTGCGCGTCGTCGCGGTCATGGTGATAGCGCCGCGCCAGCTTGAGTAGCGACTCGTTGGCCTCGGACCCACTGTTGCAGAAGTACACTTTGTCGAACGAGGTTCGGCTGCAGATGGCCTCGGCCAGCTCCACGGCGCGATCGTTGTAGAACAGATTCGACACGTGCATGAGGCGGCCGGCTTGCTCGGCGATCGCCGCGACCAGCGTCGGATGACTGTGCCCCACCGACAGCACCGAGATGCCCCCAGAGAGATCGAGGTACTCACGGCCGCGCGCGTCGGTCACGCGGCGCCCGCGACCGTGCGTCAAGACGAACGGAGCGGGGGCGTAGTTGCCGAGTTGGACCTCTTTGGCCGTGCGAAGCATGTCATCCTGCTTAGTCATCGTGAACTCTCGGGAAGCTCGCGACATACCACCAATGAATCGGAGCGTCGACCCCGACCCTACCCGCGTCAGCGAGTGATCTCGGTGCCGATCCCGTGGTCGGTGAAGATCTCGAGAAGCACCGCGTGACGCACGCGCCCGTCGATGATGTGGGCTTTGCGGACACCACCGGCGAGCGCGCCCAAGGCGCATTCGACTTTCGGAATCATCCCGCCCTGAATCACGCCATCGAGCTTGAGCGCGTCAATCTCTCCAGCGCTCAATGAGCTGACGACCTCACCGTCCTCACCGCGGACGCCTTCGATGTCCGTGAGGATGACGAACTTCCGGGCACGCAGTGCTTCTGCAACCTTCCCTGCGACAGTGTCGGCATTGACGTTGAGCGAGCGTCCTTCCGCGTCGACTGCCACGGGGGCAACTACCGGAATGAAGCCGTCGTCGACGAGGCGCCGGACGATCTCTGGGTTGACCTGCGTGACACTCCCCACGCGCCCAGGGTCGACCCACTTGCCGCGCTTGGTCTTCATCTTGTCGACCTTCTTGGCGCGCAAGAACGAATCGTCCTTGCCGGTAAGGCCCACCGCACGACCGCCATGGCCGGAGATCAAGGAGACGATCTCCTGATTAATTTTACCGCCGAGCACCATTTCCACGATTTCCATCGTGTGGTCGTCCGTGACGCGAAGACCGTCGAGCCGATCGCTCGTGACCCCCATCGATCGCAGGACGTCGTCGATCTGCGGGCCACCCCCATGCACGACGACCGGGTGAAGCCCGACGTACTTCATCAGGACGACATCGCGGGCAAAGCTATCGCGCAGCATAGGATCGACCATGGCGTTTCCGCCATACTTGATGACGAAAATGTCCCCGTGAAAGCGCCGAATGTATGGAAGCGCTTCCTGGAGTGTCGCGGCCTTCCGGATCAGGTCGTCCATGCTCGGGCCGTATAGCAGAAGGGAGCCGCTGGGGCAGGAACCGGATCAACTGGGGCAATCGGGACGGTTCCGACACGGCCATGTGGCGGCGGCTCGGCTTGCATAGGTTGGCCGGTGCACTTGAGGCGTCTGCCAACGCAAGCCTCGGGGCCGGATCAACTGAGGCAACCGGGCGGCGTGTGACACGGCCATGTGGCGGACGGCTCGGCTTGCATAGGTGGGCGGGTGCACTTGCAGCGTTGGCCCACGCAAGCCTCGCCTCATCGCTCGCGACCAACCCGAGGTGGCTGCTCCCTGACGGGTTGGCACTCGCGATGCCGCCACATGACCGCATCACACGCCACCCTGCTGAACCCACTACCGTGAGACACACGGCGCGTCGATTGGCGCTGCGAGGATGGATCAACTGGGGCAATCGGGACGGGTTCGACGCGGCCATGTGGCGGATGGCTCGGGGCCGGATCCACTGGGGCAACCGGGCGGCGTGTGACGCGGCCATGTGTCGGACGGCTCGGCTTGCAAGAGTTGGCCGGTGCACTTGGGGCGTCAGCCAACGCAAGCCTCTCCTCAATAGCTCGCGACCAACCCGAGGTGGCTGCTCGTTGACGGGTTGGCACTCGCCATGCCGCCACATGACCGCATCGAACCCGCCCCTATCGAACCCACTAC
>JBATTM010000677.1:0-3784 GCA_049670545.1 Polyangiales bacterium | reverse complement strand
TCCCCTCGTGGCATCTTTCCGAGAGACGGGGCGCCGATGGCTTCGGCCAGCTCCCTCTCACCGCGCAGGGAATCATCGAACGCCGCAAAGAACGCCACGGCGAGGAGCGCGAGGATGAGCCCGGCGGCCAACGCGCCGAGCAGCACGAGGAAGAACGACGGGCCGAGCGGCTGACTCGGCAGCACCGGGTTCTCGACCGGCCACACCTGATTGCTATCCGCGAAGAACGACAGGTCTTCAGTCAACAATCCATTCTGCAGAAGCTCGACCTCCGCGGCCGCCTCCTTGAGCTCCACCAAGAGCGCTCGATGATCCGAGTCTTCCGCAGCGCCGCCACCCTTGCCGTCCGGACCGGGCGCCCGGGTGGTCGGCGACGAGGTGGTACCCGGCACCGCCTTTCGGTTCGAGTGCTCCCGATCGATGGCAGTTTCGAGGTCACGCACGCGCCGTTTCGCGTCGGCGTACGCGGGGTGGTTCCGCCCGAAACGGTTCCTGAGCAGGTAGACGCGCCTGCGCGCCTCGGCGAGCGACTTTTGCAGGCGTTTTTCGCGAGGACTACCCTCGCGGAGGTCGTCCTCGGAAACCTCGACCGCCTGCTCCACCGCCGCGAGACGGGCTTCGGCCTGCGCAAGAGCCTGCCGAAGATTGACCTCGCCCAACGCCGGACTTTCGGCGGGCGACGACCCGATGTCACCGTCCGTGCCCCGCAGCTGCTGGAGCTGCTCCTGGAACAAGACGGCGGACGCCCGAACGCGCTCTCGTTGCGGCCGAACGATTTGGTCGGTGAATGCCTCGATCAGTGCGCTCGCCGAGTCGAGCGCGTCTTCTGGAGTCTTGCCTCGCGCCTTGATCATGATGAGCTCGCCGCCGAGGCCCATGACGTCAAACGAGTCTTGGAATATGGCTACCTCTTCGTTCACCTCTTCGGTCGTGGCGGAGACGCCGAGTCGACCCAGCTTGCGGAGAACTCGTTCGGAGGTGTCGTGGCTCTCGAAGATGCTTTCGATGAGGGGCATGCGCCGCTGCGCGGACCATTGCTGAACCATCTCGTCGTCGTCGAAGGGGTTGAGCGTGTGTTGATCCTGGATGAGCAATCGTGCGGTCGCCTCGTACTGCGAAGGAACGACTTGCCATACGAATGCCGCTGCAAGCGTGGTGAGCAGAGGCAGCAGCAGCAACAGGTCCCACCGTCGTGCCGCGAGGTGGAAGACGGTGTCTCGGTTCAGCTCTCGCTGCGAATCACTCACGAGGACCGTCGAATCTGTCGCGCGAACACGCCGGGCGGCAATCGGGGGGGCCACGTTCGAAGGCCCGCTTTGAATGCGTGGATCGTTTCCGCCGGGCCCGGACATTCGAGGGAGTTCCAAACGCCCCCGAGTACGGGCATGTCGAGTGTGCGGAGTTGGCTCGCGCACTCCGCAACCTGAGCGCGGGTCGTCACCATCCCTCGCGCGACGAGCAACGCCCCGTCGAAGGATGCGCGAACGACCGGCGTCAGGACTGCGGCACCCTCCCCTTCGAGCAGCGAGACGCCGTCGACCCAGAGATATCCAGAGTCGCGGTGAACCGGTTCCGACCAGGTCGAAGTCACCGAAAAGGGAAGAACCTGAAAGGGCTCGTCAGTGACGACGTCCGCGTGCCGTTGCAGGCACCGGCTGAAGTGGGTTTTGCCATCCCCACTGCGCGCGGACACCAAGAGGATGCATCGAGCACTGGCAGCTTGCGCCGTGTGAAAGGCGCTGGCCACGAGACTGTGCTCCGCTCGCAGCTTCTCGGAGGATTTGGTCACACTCTAACTTTCGGGGGAAAGAAGGGAATCATAGGCAAGATCGGGACCGAAAGGCTAGGGGCGCCGATCGCGACCTCCTCCGCTCCGCATAGACACACGATCCGTTCCATTGCGAAACAGCCCAGGTCGCGTGTGTGTCGGTTCGGCACACCTCCGGACAATTAACCCCTGGCTCGGTAATTGCTTTGAATTTCCCCGGTTGTAGCGGGAGATTGGCTTGGAAGACTATCGGAAACCGCGTCGTCCCCTGCGTGTCGCCCACCTGATGCAGTATTTCGCCATCGGGGGGCTCGAGCGCATGGTGGAGCGGCTGAGCGTCGCTTGTCGACGACGTGGCGTCGACAGCCTGGTGATCGCGTATCTCGGGGATGGCCCGATTCGGGGGGCCCTCGAGCGTCAGGGCGTGCAGACGGTGCTCTTGCCGGGGGCCGCGGGATTGGACCCTCGGCTCTCGTGGCGTATCCGGGCGATCCTGATGCGCGAGGGCGTGGATGTTCTCCACACGCATCATCTCGGGCCTTTCGTCTATGGGGCGCCGGCGGCGTTGCTTGCTGGATGTCGGCACGTGCACACCGAGCATTCGCACGAACTCTACGACACCGCTCGAAGGCGACTCCTCGGCGCCATGATGTCTCCGCTGGCCGAAGTCGTCGCCGTCACCTCCGAGGTCTCGGAGTACCGACGGCGATTCCCCGGGCGATGCTCCGTGATTCCGAACGGCGTCGTCGTTCCGTCGGACGACCCGTTGCGGCGAGAACGCGCGCGAGATCAACTCGGGCTCGATTCGTCCGCGTTCGTCGTCGGGTGCGCGGCGCGGCTCTCGCCCGAAAAGAATCACGCCGTCCTGCTCGAGGCCTTCGCGCGCCTGCGGCGACAAGAGCCGCGCGCGGTCTTGCTCTGCGCGGGCGAAGGTCCTCTTGGCGATCAGCTGCGGGCCCTCACCCAAGAGGCCAACCTCGAGTCGCATGTCCGCTGGCTCGGCGCGATCGATGACATGAGCGCATTCTACGCGGCGCTCGACGTATGCACGCTCAGCAGCGACCGCGAAGGACTCCCACTCAGTCTGCTCGAGGCGATGTCTTTCGGGGTCCCGGTGGTGGCCACCGAGGTTGGCGGCATTCCCGAACTGCTCGACGACGACGCAGGGATTGTCGTCCCGCCCGGCGACCCGAACACGTTGGTCGAGGCGCTCTCCTCGCTTGCCTCCAACCCCGGCGTGGCGCGAAGCCTGGGGAGCCGCGGCGCCGCGCGAATCCGGGAGACCTACAGCATCGAACGCACCGCGGATCGCTACGTAGAACTGTACGGTGCGCTCGCGAAGCGGCGGGTGCAGCCGTCAGACATCGGGTCGGTGCCATGCTTGTGACCCACGTCATGGCGCCGGGGCCGGCAGGCGGCGCAGAAAACGTCGTTCTCGAGGGCTGCGCGGCGCTTCTCGAACAGGGGCACGAACTGACACTGCGGATCTTGATCGAGGCCCGTTGCCCGCAGCACGGCAAGAGGCTGATCGAGGCCGCGCATAACAAGGGCATTCCCACGCAGGCACTCTGGGTACGCGGCCGCATCGACCCGCGCGCCGTGGGGGCCCTCCGCGCCGCCCTGAGAGAGGGGCCCGACGAGATCGTGCACGCGCACGGATACAAGGCACTGGTGTACGGCCTGCTCTCACGCTCGAAGGCGTCGAGCTTCGTGGTCACGCATCACGGCGAGACCAGCGACACGCGCCTCGCTCGCCTCTACGAGCGCATCGCCCGCGCGTTGTATCGTCGGGTCGATCGCGTGTTTGCGGTCTCCCATGCGACGACCGAGGCGCTCGCGGAGGCCGGAGTCCCTCGCTCCAAGCTCGGTACGGTTCCGAACCCGATCTCTCTCGGGGCACCGAACGCCCACAGCGAGGCCCGCGGCGACGGGCTGCACCTCCTCTTCCTCGGGCGGCTCAGCCCTGAGAAGGGGCTCGATGTGCTTCTGCGCGCGCTCGCGTCGCCGCGCGCCCCC
>JBATTM010000676.1:0-5647 GCA_049670545.1 Polyangiales bacterium | reverse complement strand
AGAGTTCGTGTGACGAAACTGCCGCCGCGGTCGTGGACGAGACTGGTCTCGTACTCGCGGACATCGTGGCCAGCCAAGTCGAGATGCACGGCCCTTACGGTGGGATCGTCCCGGAACTCGCGTCCCGTGCGCACATGAAGGCGATCGTGCCCGTACTCCGTGAGGCGGTTGATGGGTTACCCGGGGGGTTGCGTTCCATCGACGCGATCGCGGTCACCCAGGGCCCAGGGCTCGTCGGTTCACTTCTGGTCGGCGTGCAAGTCGCGAAGGCTCTCTCATGGTGCCTCGACAAGCCGTTGGTCGGCGTCAACCATCTCGACGGCCATTTGTTCGCCGTCTTTCTCCAACGCGACACCGATGAGTCGCGCGACGACGTTCCGACGATGCCGTACATCGGGCTTCTCGTGAGCGGGGGCCATACCGCGCTCTATCGCGTCGAGGGTTTCTCAGACATCGTCCTGCTTGCGCAGACCCGAGACGATGCCGCCGGGGAGGCGTTCGACAAAGCGGCGAAACTGTTGGGGCTTGGGTACCCGGGCGGACCGGTAGTCGATCGCCTTGCTTCCCGAGGCCGTGCCGATGCCGTCCCGTTTCCAATGCCGATGGCGTCCAGAAAGACGCTCGAGTTTAGTTTCTCTGGCCTCAAGACAGCCCTTGCACGTCACGTCCAGAAAGCTGGAATCCCTGGCGACGAATCCACTCTCGCTGATGTGTGCGCGTCGTTTCAGCATGTCGTCGTCGAGAGTCTGGTCCGCAAGTCGATGCTGGCGTGTGCCCGAGAGGAAATCGATCAGCTGGTTATCACGGGAGGAGTTGCCGCCAACCAGGGTTTGCGCGCGCGCGCTAGGCAGGCGTGCGACGACCAAGGCATCCAACTATTCGTACCCCCTCCGGTCTCATGCACCGACAACGCTGCCATGATCGCCATGGCCGGAGTCCGCCGCCTCGTCACAGGTGAGCGTGATGACCTATCTTTTCCTGTGTACTCCCGCGACCCCGAGCGACGCCGCGGCAAATTTCGACCCAATGGAACTCTCGTCGAACGCCGAGCCGACTAGCCGGTCGATGGAGGTTTCGTCGTCCGTTGCCGAACATCGGTACGCCGAAGTCGCACTCCCCGTACCTTTGCGTAAGTCGTTCACCTACGAGGTGCCCGAAACGATGCGCGGCCGTCTCGAGCCAGGGTCCCGCGTGGCGGTTCCTTTCAGTGGCAGGAAGCTTTCCGGATTCGTGGTCGGGTTCCGGTCGGATCTGCCGGATGGCGTCAAGCGAGCGTTCTCGGTGGCGGGGCTCCTCGAGAACCAACCGGTGTTCACGGCCGAGCTCATGCACTTTCTCCAACAGGCGTCCAAGTACTACATGCATCCGCTAGGCGAGGTACTGCGCGCGGCAGCCCCCGCACTCCCGTCCGGGGCCATGCGCCGCCTGCGAAAAGACGGGTTCCTGGAAGCGACGGAGAACCTACCTGGCCAGCGCGTCGCCCGACCGAAGACGTGGAAGATCACCGCGACCGATCGCGCGCGAACGGACGTCCGACTCGGAGCGCGGCAGCAGAAGGTCATGTCGCGATTCGATGCACGCGATGCATTCTTTCTCGATGAGCTGCGGGGGGCGGTCACGGATCCACGCGGAGTCGTCCGCTCGTTGGTCGACAAAGGCCTCGTTTGCATCGAGGAAGTCGACGCGAATCGTGACCTCTTCTTTCGAACACCGGTCGAACGTGACGTTCCTCCGTCACCCACGGATGCTCAGCAATTCGCCATTGATACGATCGTGGATGCGCTGCACGCACGTCGCGACGATGCGTTCCTGCTGCACGGCATCACAGGATCAGGGAAGACGGAGGTGTATCTCCGTGCGATCGACGAAGTCCGGCGGGCCGGTCGGGGGGCGCTCCTGCTCGTCCCAGAGATCGCGCTGACGCCTCAACTCGTCGGTCGCTTCCGGGCGCGATTTGGCGACGAGATCGCGGTCTTGCATAGTGCGCTCACCGTTCGGCAGCGTGACGATGCATGGCAGTCGCTCCGACGAGGAGATGTTCGCGTTGCGATCGGAGCGAGGTCGGCGCTCTTCGCGCCGGTGGCCGATCTCGGCATTGTCGTCGTCGATGAGGAACATGATCCCTCCTTCAAGCAAGACGATGGTTTTCGCTATCATGCCCGCGACATGGCGCTTCTCCGTGCCAAGTACGCGGGCGCCGTGTGCGTTCTCGGGAGCGCGACACCTGCGATCGAAACCTACCACCGCGCGATCGAGGGCAAAATTCGCTTGCTGTCGCTCCCGCAGCGGGCCACAGGTCAACGCCTTCCCGAGGTAGAGATCGTCGATCTCCGCCGTCATCGTGGCGGTCCCACCCGACAACCGTTGTTGTCCGGGCCGCTCCACGGTGCGATCGCGACATGCCTCGGTGGTAGTCATCAGGCGATCCTCTTTCTCAACAGGAGAGGCTTTTCTCCGAGTGTGCGCTGCCTGGCGTGCGGCGTCGTTGCCCAGTGTCCCGCCTGCAGCGTGGCACTGACCGAGCATCGTGGGCAGCGCGTGTTGCGATGCCACTACTGCGATTTTCAGCGATCGTTCGCGGCGCCGTGCTCGTCTTGCCAGGCATCGGAATTTCGTCCCCTCGGGATTGGCACCGAGCAGCTCGAAGAGGCGATTCGCGAGAGTTTTCCGGAGGCCCGGGTTGCGCGCCTCGACCGAGACACGGCCAGTGGTGCAGGGATCGAGGAGGTGCTCGACCGACTTCGAACCGGGGAAGTCGATGTCATGGTGGGTACCCAGATGGTCACGAAGGGACACGACATCGCCAACGTGACCCTCGTCGGCGTCGTGCTGGCCGACCAGAGTCTCGCATTCCCGGACTTCCGGGCGTCTGAGCGCACGTTTCAGCTGCTGGCGCAAGTCGCGGGGAGGGCCGGCCGCGCGGAAAACCCTGGAAGCGTCATCTTCCAGACCTACCAGCCCGATCATCCTGCGATCCGGCTCGCTGCCGCACACGACTACGAAGGCTTCTACACGGCGGAGATCGAGACGCGTCGCGAAGTCGGGTACCCACCGTTCACGCGTTTGGTCACCATTCGGGTGCACGCGGGGGCGGAAAGCGACGCCCGGAGCGCAGCGGCGGTTCTCGCGGGGCTGGCGAACCGCACGGACGCCGTGCGCGATGGCTTCATCGATGTCCTCGGACCGGCGCCCGCGCCGCTCGCTCGCCTTCGCGGACGCTACCACTACCGCGTCTTGCTCAAGTCTTCCGATCGCAAGGCCCTACGGGCGCTTACCGCGAAGCTCTCGGCTCGGATCGACGAAGGGCTTGCGCCTGCACGGGCGTCACTCGATATCGACCCGCTCTAGTTCCTCAAGTGCGCTCGAGGCGTATCAACGGGATCGCGCGATTCACGGTGCTCTTGTAGCCGGGCCAATGGTCATTGTAGGCGGCAGCCTTCGGCCAGACCTCTGCGTACTCGGTGTCGCTGAGTGCGCGCGCTCGAACTTGAAGCCGCTCATCTCCGATCTGCACCTTGGCGTTCGCATCTGCCTGAAGGTTGAGCCACCACGCGGGGGGTGCCTCCTTCCCGCCGTTCGAGGCGTACACGATCATGGCGCCATCATCTTCCATGTAGACGAGTGGCGTCGTTCGCTCGAGGCCGCTCTTCCGCCCAGTCGTCGTAATCAGGAGGATTCTCCGACCCCCACCCACGCTGCCGACCAGGCGGCCGCCAAGGAGGCGATAGAGCTTAGTGTGCATGCGCCCGAACGCGCGCCAGTCTTTCCCGCTCATTCTGCGGCCTGTTTCGCGCTGACTCCTCGCCCTTCCTCGGCTGCGGCTTCGGCCGCGAGAAACCCGAACGTGAGTGCGGGGCCGATCGTACCACCGGCCCCTGGGTACGTGCGCCCCATCATCGACGCGGTCGAGTTGCCGGCCGCGTACAGACCTTTGATCGGGGTTCCATCCTCGCGGAGAACACGACTTCGCGCGTCGGTCTGCAAGCCCCCCTTGGTGCCAAGATCGCCGGGATAGATCCGCACCGCGTAGAAAGGGCCCGTCTCAACCGGGCCGAGCGCACAGTTGGGCTTCACCCGCGGGTCTCCGTAGTACCGGTCTTGCGAACTCCAGCCGCGGTTGTAGTCGGGATCTTCGCCTTTGACAGCGTACTCGTTGAACCGTGTGATCGTCGTTTTGAGAATCGCGGCCGGCACGTCGATCTGTGCGGCAAGTGCGTCGAGGCTCTCGGCGCGATGGAGGTAGTTCCCATCCCGGTACCGACGCGGAAGCTGTTTGTCAGGCATGACTTTGCCAGGCGCGATCGGCCCCGCGATCGAGGAGTGCCGATAGGTCGCATCGAACACGTGGTACCAGCGCGGCTCGGCCGCTTTCGAGTTCGCGACATCCTCGTACATGCCATTGACCACATCGATGTAGGGGGCGGCTTCGTTGGTGAAACGGTGGCCATCCTGGTTGACGAACAACCCATGTGGCAGGCTTTTCTCGACCACGAGAATCCAGGAGAACGCTGACTTCGGTACCAGCGAAACCGGCGTCCACCAAGCCTCGTCCATCAGGGCCAGGGTCCCACCGGCGCCCTCACCGAGTTGAATCCCATCACCTGTGTTCGAAGGCGTGCCCGCAGTCCATTCGGTGGCGATCGGATGGCGCTGATACTTCTTGCGCATCTCGAGGTTACGAGAGAATCCGCCCGCCGCGATGAGCACGCCGTGGGTCGCCTTGACCCGAAGAGTTTCGCCGTCTTTGTGAAGGACCGCCCCAACGACCCGGTCTCCTTCGAACAGCAGCTCCTCGACACTGGTGTCGAGCCACGTCGGGATATTCCGGTCACGGCTCGACAGCAAGAGCCGCCCCATCAGGGAGTTGCCTGCGCAGAGCTTTGTGTCGCGCCCCCACTGTTTTCGTTTTCGATATCGCAGCAGATACAGGAACATCTGCCAGGCCATGAAGAGCATCGTTCGAAAGCCTACGCCGATGGCGGCGTGCGCTTCTTTGGCGGTGATGCCGAACTTCCCGAGGATCTGCGATTGTGGATGGGGTCGTCGTAGCTGAATCAACTGATCGCGCAGCTTGGCCCCGTCGAACGGTACCGGATCCATCGAGCGGCCGCCCCGTCGACCCCCCGGGGCCTCGGGGTAGTAGTCGGTGTACTTCGCAAGCGGGACGTACTGGACGTGTGTCTTCTCCTGCAGGTACGCGAGGACGCGCTTGCTCTCATGAATGTACAGCCAAAGTCGGTCGTCGGGAACTTCACCCTTGGTGATGTGCTTGAGGTATGTGAACCCTTCCTCGTCGCTGTCGTCGATCCCCTCGGCAGCCATGCCCGGGTTGTTGGCGACCCAGCAGACGCCCCCCGACATCGCGGTATTGCCGCCAAACAGGTCACTCTTCTCGGCGACCAGGACGTTGAGCCCCAAGTCGTGGGCACGAACGGCCCCCGCCATTCCCGCGGCGCCGCTTCCCATGACCAGCAAATCGACTGTACGATCCCACTCCGCCATTGCGGCTCCTTGTTTCACGCATCGGTTTCGAAACTAGAACATGTTCTAGCGTCCGCCCTCTGTCAACTCGCCGCGGATCTTGCGATGTAGGGGTCCGAGCGCTAGAAAAACAAAGTGATTCGACCGATTCTCGCCTACCCAGACA
>JBATTM010000675.1:0-2939 GCA_049670545.1 Polyangiales bacterium | reverse complement strand
CGGTGGCCCTCCGCCAGAGGTCGCCACCGACTCCTTCACGTGCACCACTCTGGTCGTGGTGTCTCGCCGCTTCTTCCGACGGTGGGTCGCCCGTCGCTCCTTAGGAGGAGCATCCGGGTCGTTATCGGGGTGCGGCACGGTGCTCATTCCTTTCACCGCCCCCGTCGGCTGCGGTGAGTATACCGTCCTCGGGTTGCGTGTCATCCGTCGGCTCGACTTTTCGAGAGTTCGCTTACAATTCCAAACATGACAGACCCCACGCCATTCACCCTGATCGACGGTGACTTTCGAGGTCGCTTGGTGCTTACCTGCGAGCACGCGGGAGACCTATTGCCACCACCGTGGTCCTGGCCTGAGGGCGATGCGCGGCTCATCGGGACGCATTGGGCGTGCGACATCGGTGCGGATTCGTTTACGCGGCGGCTCGCCGCAACGCTCGACGCTCCTGCAGTGCTCTCGAACTTCACACGGCTGTTGGTCGATCCGAATCGGCCACTCGATTCCGAGACACTGTTTCGACTCGAGGCAGACGGCGAACCCGTGTGGCTCAATGCGACCCTCGATGATGCCGATCGGCGCAAACGGATTGACGACTACTACCACCCGTATCATGCCGCTTCGAGTCGGATGGTTCGCAAGAGTAGCGCTGAGATCGTCTTTGGCGTGCACACCTTCACGTCGAACTACGAGGGCAACCAACGCGCTCTGGAAGTTGGCATTCTGTTCGACCGAGAGGAAGACCTAGGTCATTCGCTGGTTGCCCACCTTCAAGATGCGGGGTTCGTGTCTGCACCGAACGAGCCGTATTCCGGCAAGGACGGACTTGCCTATGCACCGGTCTTGCACGCCAATGAATACGGGCGCCGCGCCGTCGAGATCGAAGTGCGACAAGACCTCGTGATCCAGGAAGAGTTCGCCGCGAAGCTCGCTGGGGCGCTGGGGAGCTTTTTCTCGTGAGTTCGGGTCGATGACCGTGCTCCGGTCGGCGCGCCTGGGAATCGCCTACCAGTCTCGCGGGCCTGGCGAGGGGCCCGTTGTCTTGTGCCTTCACGGCTTTCCTGACGTCCCGCAGACCTGGGACTCGTTGGGCAAAGCGCTTGCCGACGACGGGTTTCGCGTCGTGTCACCGTGGCTTCCCGGATACTCACCTTCCTCGACCGACGGACCGCTCAATGCGGTGTCGGTCGCAGATCGGCTTCTTTCCTTCGTCGACGAGCTGTCCCCCGACGCCCCCGCGTACCTGGTCGGGCACGATTGGGGCGCCCTGTGCGCGTACCCGATGCTTGCGCGCGCCCCGGATCGCTTCCGCGCTGCGAGCCTCTTGGCGATTCCGCACCCTCTTATCATCGAGCAGAACGCTCCGGATCACCCAAAGCAGCTTCTGCGTAGCTCGTACATTGCGTTCTTTCTGCTGCGTCGCGTTGCCGAGCGGTTGATTCGGCTTCGCAACTTCGCGCTGGTCGAACGCCTTTGGCGACTCTGGTCGCCTGGATTCGAGCCCAACGCGGAACACCTCGAGGCGGTGAAGCGCTGTCTCGAGGTGAGCATGCCCGCGCCGCTCGAGTACTATCGGGCGCTGTCGTCGCCCAAGTTCATTCGCGAGTTTCGGCGGGTTCTTGACACAGAGCCCATCCCGGTCCCGACCCTCTATCTCCATGGAGAACGAGATGGATGCATGGCTGCCGACATCGCCAAGGGCCAGTCCCGCTACTTCAGCGCCCTCTTCGAAACCATCATCCTCACGGAGTCCGGCCACTTCCTCCACCTAGAACGCCCCGAAGAAGTCAACCGCGCCATCCGCACCTGGTTCCAAAAAGAAAAAGGGGACAGTCCCCTTTAACCAAGGGTTAAATTAGCCCTTGCGAAAAGGGGACTGTCCCCTTTTATACGCCGACGAGGGGGAGTTGGCGGCGTGGGGCGGTTTCGTCGGTGATGGGGACCGGATAGTTCCCGCTGAAGCAGGCGTTGCAGAAGCCTTTGCCCCCGACGGATCGTTCCAGCCCCTCGAGTGATAGGTAGCCAAGGCTATCTGCCGTGACGTAGTCCGCGACTTGGGGGACGGAGTGGTGTGCAGCGATGAGTTCCTCGCGCGTAGGCGTGTCAATTCCGTAAAAGCAAGGCCAGGCCGTCGGCGGTGAGCTGATCCGCAAGTGGACCTCACGCGCGCCGGCATCACGGATCATCTTGACGATCTTTCGGCTCGTGGTGCCGCGGACGATCGAGTCGTCGATCACGACGATCCGCTTGTCTTTCAGGATGCTTTGGACGGGATGCAGTTTGAGTCTGACACCGAAATGTCGGATCGACTGTGCGGGCTCGATGAATGTACGCCCCACATAGTGGCTTCGAATCAGCCCGAGTTCGAATGGCAACCCCGACGCTTCAGCGTATCCAAGCCCCGCGGCCACGCCGCTGTCGGGCACGGGCACGACGACGTCGGCGGGGACCGGCTGGTCTTCCGCGAGGGCTCGTCCCATTCGCTTGCGGGCCTCGTACACGCTGATGCCGTCGAACGAGGCATCGGGCCGCGCGAAATACACGTACTCGAAGATGCACATGTGGCGTTGCTCCGGATCCGTCCGGAACGGCCTCAGGCTCTTCAGGCCCCATTGGTCGACCACGACCATCTCACCCGGTTCGATGTCGCGCACGAACTCAGCCCCGATCAGGGTGAATGCGGGTGGCTCCGAGGCCACGACGTATGCGTCGTTGAGCTTGCCAAGGCAGAGCGGTCGAAACCCGTGGGGGTCGCGAACCGCGATGAGCTCTTCGGCTGAAAGGAACACCAGCGAGTACGCCCCTTCGACTTGGTGCAACGCGTCGGCAACGCGATCGACCATCGTCTCCTTCTGGGAGCGCGCGACCAAGTGCACCAGAACCTCGGTGTCGCTGTCCGACGAAAAGATGGAACCGGCCTTCTCGAGTTGATCGCGGAGCGC
>JBATTM010000674.1:0-4874 GCA_049670545.1 Polyangiales bacterium | reverse complement strand
CCGGATTGAGCCCGCCGAGCGCTCCACCGATACGCACGCGGTGGTGGGAGTCGGCAACTCCGAGACAGTTTGCGCCAAACACATCGACCTCGTGTTGCAGCGCGATCGCGCGGATCGCGCGGGCGTCCGATACCGGGACCTTTTCGGTGATGATGACGATCTTCTGCAGCTGCGGGTTGAGGCGTACGAGCTCGTACACGCCGTGGCGCACCGCGGCCGGCGGCAGATAGACCACCCCAGTGTTGAAGTCGTGACCCGCATCGAGCCCGTCGCGCACACTGTCGAACACCGGGACGTCGCCGATCGGGGTCGCGAGCGTCTCGCCGCCGCGGCCCGGTGCGGTACCAAACACCACGTTGCCGCCGGAGTAGGCGTGACTGGTCGGAGTGACGGATCGGCTCTCGTTTCCAAGGATGTTCAACACGCACACACGGTCGTCGCGCGTGGCGATCGAATCGAGGGACCGGATGCCAATGAAGTACGGAAACGTTTGCTTCTTGAGCTTGGACATCTCAGCCCGCCTCCTCGGATGTTTTGACGGGAGCCCCGAGGGACTTCGCCACTTTGGCCCGCCCTCCCCCGCGCATCCACTGCGCGGCCTGACGGGCGTAATCCACCACCAGGCTCATGTCGCTGTCGAACCCGAAGAATCGATAGGGCAAGCCCAGCGCTTCACAGGTATCGCGGAGCGCAGCCATACCGCGAACCACATTCGGTCCGCCCCGACCTGCCACTACATAGAGGGGGGTGGGTCCACGCCGGCTGAACTCTTCGCGCAGTGCATCCGCGATCGCACGAAAAGTGACGAAGATATCTGTATTGTTCGCCTTGCCGCCGATTACGAAGAGCACATTGGATTGCCGCACGAAGTGGCGCAGACAGATCTCCGCGACCGCACGCATCTTTTCGTACGGCGGGTTGCCTCCGAAATCGCTGGAGATGCTCGCCTCGTCCCCAAGCAACTCCGTGACGAGGGAGTTTGCACCGCCCCCGAATGTCAACGGAAGAATGTCGCCATCCAAGTTGATGACGTACACGTCGCTCTGTCCTTGATAGGTGCGGAGCTGGTTCACTTCCTGCTCGAACGGCAAGTAACCAGCCGCGAAGAGATCGTCCGGCAGGTTGAGCCGACCGACCCGGGGATCGTCCTGATCAAACTCGGCCTTCAGATCACACGCCACGGGAGTGAGGCGGCCGTTGGCTTCTGGCCTCATCCGGATCGGATTCAACTCGAGCAGCTTCATTCCGTAGCCGTCGAAGAGGTCCCAGAGCTTTGGCAGGTTTTGCACGAGTGGGGATACGATCTCCCGCGGCGCGTCGAGGTCCTTGAGCGCGTTCGCGATCACGAACGCCTTGAGGCCGGTGAGCGGCCCGAACGGCACCTCGGCGATGTCTGCGGCTGCGACCTCCTCGATGTCGACGCCTCCCCGATGTGAAAGAGTCACGGTCGGCGCACGAAACCGTGTCGAATCCGACAGCGAAAAGTAGATCTCATGGGTCGCGGGCACGGCCGCTTCGTAGGTGACGCCGTTCGCCTTCGCGTGAAAGGGTCCGGACCGGTGTTCCACGAAGAAGAGCCGCTCCTTTTCTTGGAGCGCGGTCGGCAAGTCGTGAGCTCGTCCGATGAGGCCCGCCTTGCCCTTCTTTCCGATACCCCCTCGAAACACGGGCTTGATGAAGATCTCGCCATGCTTCTGGAGAAGTTCCCGTATCTCGTCGTTCGTCGCTTCTGGGCCGAGGACCTCTGAGGTCGGGAAATCGACGTAGTGCAGCAGTCGGGCGCCGTGGCGCATTCCGGTGAGTTGAATGGGAGCCTCCCTTTGTACTGGCCTACTCTAGCGACGCACCGACGGGCGGTCGAGGAGTCTCGTGGACGGATCATGCCGCGAACGGGGCAGATGGGGGACGGGCCTAAGTTTCTTAGTTTCATCGCGACAACGAAACGAGAAACTGAACAACTTCAGCCCGTCCCCGTTGTCCGATGTTCATTCGACCCGTTGTCGCCGCCGGTCGAGGGTGAGTGGGGGAAGGTGACTTTCGAGTTTTCGGCCCGGATAGAAGTCCGCGAGCGTCGGATACTCGACTTGCTCCAGCTGTCGGGCGACGATGTGAGCGGTCTCCAAGTCGCCGGGGACGCCGTGGGCATCGAGGTCGCCGGCCAGCTTGGGCCAGCAGCGCTCGAGGCGGGCGAGCGTCGAGAGGTAGGCCCCTTTCCAGATGAGCGCGTAGGCGCGGTGATCCATGGGATTGTCGGCGATCAGTCTGCGCTGCCGGTTCGACGGGAAGAAAGTGTAGAGGCCCACGTCGGGATGGCGGCGCACCACCCACTTGCGGGCGTTCGCAAAGCGGGTGAAGGACATGGTCCGCAGGTTCTGGTCGACGTGGTAGAACAGACTCCGTTCGACGTGCATACCGGGCTCGCGGGAGACGTGGGGCACAAACGGGTCGACCACGAGCACCAGGGTAGCTCCGCGTTCGATCGCTTGGGACATATTCGAAGTTCGTGTCACGGCGCCGTCTTCGAAAAAACGCTCACCGATCTTCACCGGGCCGAAGACCGGGTTGAAGCTCACCGAGGCTTGCACCGCCTTGCTGATAGTCGTCGGCGGGGAGTCGTTCGAACCGAACAGCGTGTGACGGCGACTGTCGAGGTCGGTCGTCCCGACGAAGAGCTCTCGATCCAACTGATCGAAACGATTGCTCGCTCCCGGCAGCTCGAAGGCATCACGCAAGTACCGCTCCAGGGCCTCGGCCTTGAAGGGTGCCGCCCAGAGACTGCGAGAGTCCGGAGCAAGCGCCCGGGTATCTGACGGTCTGCGCCGCACGAGGGCGAGCCCCGCCTTCTGTGCGTTGCGAATCGCGGCTTGAAGCAAGCGCTGCCGCAAGCGAGCCCCGTCGTAGTTGTGCCGGCGAACGAGCCTCAGGTCGACGGGTGGCATTCGCGTACCGTTTTCGCCGGCCACGGCGGCCATGAATTCATCGACCGAGTATCCGACCGCAAGGAGGCTTGCGACGACCGCACCGGCGCTGATTCCGAAGTACATGTCCATCTCCGAGATGGCGCCCTTTGGCAGGCAGTCCTGCAGGCACTTGAGCACGCCGAGCTCGAAGTAGATGCCGGTTGTTCCGCCGCCCGACAGACAGATCGCCTTCTTTCCGACCCGCCGGTGCGTGATGGCTTGGGAGACCGCCTTCAACGCCCTGCGGGCGAACCCCCGCTCGCCGGGGCGCGGTCGCCAAGCGAGGCGAATGCCCTGGGCTCCGAAACTGAGAAGCAGCGATTCCAGCGGCTGGTCGTCATGCTCGTCGGAGATCAGGAGGCCGATACGATGGAATCCGTAGCGCAGCTCCACGTCGGACGCATGATCGAGCGCGGTCACGAGATCTTCGACGGCTTCGCTGCGTCGCGCCATGGGGGCGTCGCTGCGTTCCCGCCGGAGCTCGACGAGGACGAAGCTGACATATTCACGATCGAGTCTCGTTCGCACGTTCGATACGTCCTTCTCATGCGCGAGTCGAAGCCAAACGCCATCCAGCTCGACGACCAGATCATCATGGTTCCAGGTGGCGCCGACGCCGGCCGCTGCGAGCTCGGCAGCGAACGTCTTGAGCGCATCGGAACGAGGGCTGAAATAGAGAACCCTCAGTTCTTTGGCCGAGCTCATTCGGTAAGCTTCTCATAGAGTCGAGCCTTCGGGCGCGCGAAAGGGCCTGGTCCAGCCAGCCTCCAGAATACGGTCGCGTGTACGGTCCGTGTTCGAGGAGGTCACGGGCCTCGCCGGTCCTCGGGATTGCTTCAAATCGCCGGAGCAGGGCGGCCAGGGCCGTTCGTTGCTTGACCACAGTTTCCAGGAGCTCCGCGAGTCGGCTGTCGCGGCGCTGTGCTCTCCTAGCCCATCGGGCTCAAGAGCAGCGCCGAATCTCTCGGCGCTAGCTGGTTGTGTCGACTGGCGGCGCAAGATAGGGACGGCTAGTCGTCCCAAGCCAGATGAAACTACGCCGCGCCCTCTATGTGTACTGGCCCGCTCTGCTGTTTGCGTCCACCGCGATCACGAGCTGGCTCTACGACCCGGCTCTCGTCGAGTCGATGTTTCCCTTCTCCTGGGATTCTTCACGAGTCGTCGCGAGCCTCGTCTCCCCGGTGTTCTGGGCCTTTGTCCTGCTGAGCGTCTCCGGAATCGTGCTCGTCCATCGTGCGTGGCGTGGCAAGGCCGGGTTCAGCGACACAGACAAGATGGCGACACTGTGGTTCTTGCTAAACGCCACATGGTTTCATACGGGCTGCGACATCATGTCGGGGCTCTTCCAGGTGATGCCCAACCTCACGGAGTCGTACATTGCCTTGAACGACGTCCACAATCTGCCGATGCATCACCCCGAGAGGGTGTACTTCGATACGATCTACTGGTTCGAGGTCTTCGTCGAGGCCCCGCTCGCACTCGTGGTGACCTGGCTCTACCTGCGCCAAGCGCAAATCCGTCCCGTCGTGGAAGCATTCCTCAACGGCCTCTACGTCGCCGGAACGGTCGCCTACTACATGCCGAACATCATCCTCGGCCACAGCCCGCACATTCTGATGTCGAATCTCGATCGACTGATCGCATCGGTTTGGATCGTGGTGTCCGTTGCCCTCACGGTTCGTGCGGCGCGGCAGATCGCTGCTCGATGACGATCGCTAGGGCCCGATCGATGCCCTGGTATGAGAGCCCATGTAAGAAGAGCCGACCAACGCACTACCGCATGCGCGGCAACTCGCCCTAGCGCGAATCTCGACACACGCCGCCGTTCCGTGCTTCTCTCGGACGTGAGGAGTACTGATGGCCAGAACCGGATCGTACATCGCCGCCTTGGTGGCAATCATGGGGCTCGTGAGC
>JBATTM010000673.1:0-2190 GCA_049670545.1 Polyangiales bacterium | reverse complement strand
GGGTGGCGCGGCGCTGTTGCGGGCGTGGTTCCCATGGCGATCGAGGCCTTCTCGCACGTGCCTGGCCGATTGATCGTCGCGATAGGTCCACACATTCGCGTTTCTGCATTCGAGATCGGTGAGGACGTCGCGGATGCGATGGATCGAGTCGCAGATGGTGTGTCGGTCGTCGATCGAACCAGTGACAAGCCTCATGGGGATCTGCGCGCACTCGTTCACAGCCAGCTTGTTCGGGCAGGCGTTCCACACGACGCGATCGACGATGTCGGCGAATGCACCTATGCGAATGCCGCGCATTTCTTTTCGCACCGGCGCGATCACGGGGTCACCGGGAGGCACCTTTCGGCGATCGTCGCGCGCGGCCCCGCGTAGCGGTCGGACGGTCGCTCCGCGCGAGGGTTCGTGCTAGCTCCGACCACGTGAACGAGTTCGTCAAGACCAAGGCTGGCGTCGACGCATCCGAGAAGAAGACACTCGGAGAAGGGCTGTTTCGCAAGTGCGACTCTTGCGGCGATGCGATCAAGAAGGACGACCTCGCACGCAACCTCGAAGTGTGCCCTTCCTGCGGTTTTCACTTCCATCTATCGGCCGAAGGCTGGATCGAGCTCTTGAGCGATTCGGGCAGTTGGATACCGAAAGACGCCGATCTGAGCGCCGGAGATCCGCTGCGCTTCGTCGACTCGAAGAGCTACGCCGACCGCGTGGAAGCCGCGCAGGACGTGACCGGAGTCAACGACGCGATTCTCGCAGGAGAGGCCACCATGGATGGGCGCCCCGTGCAGCTCGGCGTGTTCGTGTTCCGTTTCATGGGGGGCTCGATGGGCTCCGTCGTCGGCGAGGTCATCACGCGAATGATGGAGCGGGGCGCCGAGAAGAAGCAGGCGGTGGTCTTGCTGTCGTGTTCGGGTGGTGCTCGAATGCAAGAAGGTTCTTTGTCGCTCATGCAGATGGCCAAGACGCTGGCCGCCCGCACGCGGGTCAAATCTGCCGGGGCACCGTTCATCAGCGTTCTCCTGAACCCAACGACGGGTGGCGTCGCGGCAAGCTTCGCCCTCCAAGGCGACATCAACATCGCAGAGCCCGGCGCATTGATCGGCTTCGCCGGGCCGCGTGTCATCGAAGACACGATTCGCCAGACGCTCCCCGAAGGCTTTCAGCGCGCCGAGTTCCTACTCGAGCACGGCATGGTCGACCTGATCGCCGCTCGCCACGAGATGCGTGACACCGTCGCGCGGCTCGTCGAATACCTTTCCTCGTGAGTCGATACGAACGAGCACTCCGCTGGCTTTACAGCCTCGAGTCGAGGGGAATCAAGCTCGGTCTCGAACGGATGCAGAACGCGGCCGCGGTCCGCGGGAACCCAGAGCGGGGTCTTCACTACGTCCACGTGGCAGGGAGCAACGGGAAGGGAAGCGTCGCGACACTCGTCGAGTCCGCGCTTCGGCGGGCAGGGTACCGAACCGGTCAGTTCGCGTCGCCGCACCTGCAGCGATACGTGGAGCGAGTCCGTATCGACGGTCGCCCCTTGCGGGAGGCCGACGCGGCTCGGCGGATCGACGCGTTGCGAAGAGACGAACGTCTGCCGCCACTCACGTTCTTCGAGTACACGACGCTGCTGGCGTTCGAGGCGTTTCGGGACGCCCAGTGTGACGTGGTCGTTCTCGAGGTTGGCCTTGGTGGTCGCCTCGATTCGACCAACATCATCGTCCCCGAGGTCTCGGTCATTACCAACATCAGCCTCGAACATCAGCACATTCTCGGCGATACCCTGCCAAAGATAGCGCGGGAAAAAGCAGGCGTGATCAAACCCGGTGTTCCGTGCATCGTCGGCGCGCGCGGGGGGGACGTCCGAAGGGTCATCGCCCGGCGTTCCCGCGCGCTCGACGCCCACGTCCAATGGATCGACCGAGACTTTCGGTCTGGGTGGGATGACGGAACACTCTCGGTCGAGTGTGGCGGGCGCGCACTCTCGGGATTGCGTCTCGGCCTCGACGGCGAGTATCAGGCTGACAATGCCGCGTGTGCGTTCGCGGTGCTCGAGGCACTCGGCCAACGAGGGCTGGGCGTGTCCGACGACGCGGTGGTCGAGGGGTTCGCGCGGGCGAAGTGGCCCGGACGCCTGGAGACTTGCCGCGGCCGACCGTCGTTCTTGTTCGACGCCGCGCACAACGCAGCCGGCTGTGTGACCCT
>JBATTM010000672.1:0-4096 GCA_049670545.1 Polyangiales bacterium | reverse complement strand
TCGGTTCACCGAGCACATGAAGCCCGGTGGGGATCAGCGTGCGCTCAAGCTCGAAGAGCTGGGTCACGATCGCATCGAGGTCGCCGGCCAAAAGGTCCAGGGCCTCGGCCTGCTCATGGATGAGTGGCACCAGACGCTTGGCCTCGCCGGACTTGGGGTCGAGCCCGCGGTACCGGTCCACCGTTTCGCGCAGCGCCTGAAGCTCTCGGTAAAGCCCCGACCGGCGGATGGGCGGAGTGAGGTAGCTGATCAGCGTCGCGGCTCCGCGGCGGCGCGCCAGCGCTCCTTCCGACGGGTTGTTTGACGCGTAGAGATACAGGTTCGGCAGGTCGCCGATGAGCCGATCCGGCCAGCATGCCTCCGACAGGCACACCTGCTTGCCCGGCATGAACTCGAGCGCGCCGTGGGTACCAAAGTGGAGCACGGCATCGGCGCCGAAGTCCTCGCGCAGGTACTGATAGAACGCGGTAAAGGCGTGGGTGGGCGCGAAGCTCGACTCGTAGAGCAGCCGCATCGGATCGCCCTCGTAGCCAAACGCGGGCTGGACTCCGACCAGCACGCGCCCGAAACGGGCGCCAAGCACGAACAGCGACCGGCCGTCGGTCTGGAGCCGCCCGGGCGCCGACCCCCACTGCGCCTCGATCTCTCCAAGATGGCGGCTTCGCCGGACGTAGTCGTCGACGTCAACCTTGGCCACCACGTTGGCGTCGGTGCCGTAAAGCTCGGCGTTACCGTGGAGCACCGCGGCACGAAGGTCGTCGACGGTATCGGGGACCTCAACGTCGTAGCCGGCCTCGGCGAGCGCAGTCAAGGTTCGGTGCAGGGACTCGAACACCGACAGGAACGCGGCGGTGCCGGTCGCCCCGGCGTTGGGCGGGAAGTTGAAGAGCACGATGGCGAGATCGCGCTCGGCCCGTGACTCGAGTCGAAGCCGAACCTGCCGGTCGACCCGATCCGCCAAGCGCTCGACGCGGTCCGTGATGGGCACCATCTGCTCACTGCCCGCCTCGCGGTCGCGGCCGCCAAATGCGATGGGCCCGGTCGCGCCGTCGAGCTCAGGAATCGCGACCATGATGGTGGCCTCGAGCGGGGTGAGGCCGAGCGTCGAGTCCTGCCATTCGCGCACGCTCTGAAACTCGAGCGGCTGCGCAGCGATGTAGGGGACGTCCAGCTCGGCAAGCATCTGCTCGGCGGCCTTGGCGTCGTTGAAGGCCGGGCCACCCACCAGCGAAAAGCCGGTGAGCGACACCACGGCGTCGACCGCGACTCGGTCGCCGTCGAAGAAGAACTTGCGAATCGCAGGCCGCGAGTCGAGCCCGCTCGCAAACGCCGGAATCACCCGGTACCCGCGCGCCTCGAGGGCGGCGAGGACGCCGTCGTAGTGCCGGGTGTCGTGGGCCAGCACATAGGAACGCATCAGGAGAACGCCGATCGTACCGCGCGGAGCCTCGGGTCCGGGCAGCGCCGCGACCGCCTCCGTGATCCGCTCCGCAAGGTCCGGGTGGTAGAGACCATTCTCCGGATAGGCGCGGGGCGGAGCCACGTTGAGGGAACCGCGCAGCGTGCGCCGCTCGCCGTCGGCGTAGCGGTTGACCAGCATCCGCACCATGTCCGCGAGGTTGTCGGACGAACCCGACAGCCAGTACGACATCACGAGGAAGTAGGCGCGAAGGTCCTGGGCCTTGCCAGGAACGAGCGACAAGATCTTCGGAATCCGGCGCAGCATCGCGAGCTGACCGGCGCCGCCCGGCTGAGACTTGCGGCCCCGCCGCAGCTTCCTCATCAGGCCGAGGCCCTTCTTCTGATCCATGCGGAAGTCGCCCATCCGCGTCAGCCGCATGACCTCGCTCGCGCTCATGGTGCACACCATCGCGTCGCAACGCTCACGACGAGCCGCGAGGGCCGGCAGCACCGCGCGAATATGCTCGTCGATGAACAGCATGTTCGCGAACACGAGGTCGGCGGTCTCGATGTCGGCCACGGCTGCGGCCACCGCGTCGGGGTCGCTGAACTGGGTGGCGGCGTGCAAGAGCAGTTCGAGCCCGGGTAGCTCGTCGGCGAGTTCGCGCCGGGCCCGCTCGACCGCACCGGCAATGTGGTGATCCAGGGTGAGGATCACCATCCGCACTGGCGCGTCGCTCCTATCGACCTTGGAAGTGGGCTTTCGCTTCATAAAGCGTCTCCAAGGTGATGGGTTGGGTGCAGCGCTCTTGCGCAAACTGCTCGGTGTTGCGGCGGGCCTTGCCACGAACAAAGAACGGGATCTTCTTGAGTTCCTTCGCTGCCTCGGTGGTCCACTCGGGCGTCGCGCCCGGCGCGGCCGAGGACGGGACGGGCCTTGGGTTCTCAACGGGGTTCTGGACGGGCGAAAGCTCGGGCTCGGTCGCCCCATGAGCGAGGTCCTGGTTGGCGATGCTGGCGTCCTCAACGGGACCACCGACGTGGCCGAGGTGACTGGGTGCGGCACCGTCAGCGAACTCGAAGTCCTCCCGGAACATGCCGAGCAGATGCTCTTCGAGGCCCATCATCAGCGGGTGCACCCAGGTGTCGAAGATCACGTTGGCGCCCTCAAAGCCCATGAGCGGCGAGTAGCGAGCCGGGTAGTCGTGGACGTGCACGGGCGCCGAGATGACCGCGCACGGTAGGCCGAGTCGCTTCGAGATGTGGCGCTCCATCTGAGTACCGAGCACCAGCTCGGGGCGCGCCTCGGCAATCGCCTCCTCCACCGTGAGGTGATCCTCGGTGATGAGCGCGGTGAGGCCGTAGCGCTTGGCCTCGGCGCGGACCGCGCGAGCCAGCTCGCGACTGTAGGTGCCGAGCCCGACCACCTCAAACCCGAGTTCTTCGCGCGCAATGCGGGCCGAGGCGATGGCGTGGGTCGCGTCGCCGTAGATGAAGACGCGCTTACCGGTGAGGTAGGTCGAGTCGATCGACCGCGAGTACCAAGGCAGCCTCAGGCTCGGCTCGTCGAGCATCGCGCTCGGATCGACGCCGACGAGTTCTGCTACTTCGCGCACGAAGGCACGGGTCGCGCCCACGCCCATCGGCACGGTGGTCGTGAATGGCTGGCCGAAAGCCTTCTGCAGCCAGCGCGCTGTGGTCTCGGCGATCTCCGGGTAGAGCACGACGTTGAAATCGGCGGCAGGGAGACGCGCGAGGTCGGACGGGGAGGCATCGAGCGGCGCCACCACGTTGATATCAATCCCGAGCCGACCAAGCAGCCGCGTGATCTCGAGCAGATCGTCCCGGTGGCGAAAGCCGAGCGCGGTCGGGCCGAGCACATTGCAGCTCGGTCGTGACTTGGAATCTGCGACCTTCTCGGTCTTCTCGACCCCGCCGCAGCACGCACGCGCGATGCGGTAGAAGGTCTCAGACGCACCGAAGTTCTCCTTGCGCTGGTAGGCGTTGAGTTCGACCGGCACCACCGGCACCGGCAGACCGAGCGCAGCGCCGATCCCAGCGGGATCGTCCTGGATGAGTTCGGCCGTGCAGGATGCGCCAATCAGCACCAGCTCGGGCGAGAAGCGCTCGAACGCTTCGCGGGCCGTCTGCTTGAGCAACTCAGCGGTGTCGCCGCCTAGATCGCGGGCCTGAAAGGTAGTGTAGGTGACAGGCGGTCGCGCGCGACGGCGCTCGATCATCGTGAAGAGCAGGTCGGCGTAGGTGTCGCCCTGCGGCGCGTGCAGCACGAAGTGCACGCCCTTCATCGCGGTCGCGATTCGCATGGCACCCACGTGGGGAGGTCCTTCGTAGGTCCAGACCGACAGCTCCACCGCTACACCGAAAGCCGTTCTCGCCGCACGAGCGGACGGGAGAAGAGCTCGGCGAGGTCCGCCGCCTGCTCAAAGCCTTGAATCGGAGTGAACGTGAGCTCGATGGACCACTTGGTGGTGAAGCCTTCGACCTCGAGTGGGTTGGCGAGTCCGAGCCCGCACACGACGAGGTCCGGTCGCAAGGACCGGCACCGATCGAGCTGACGCTCGACATCCTGACCCTCGCTCAGCACGACATCGGTCGGCAGCGCCGAAAGCTCGTCGGCAAGGAGGGTCTGCTGTAGGTAAGGCGTGCCGACCTCGAGCAGCTCCATGCCGAGTTC
>JBATTM010000671.1:0-4133 GCA_049670545.1 Polyangiales bacterium | reverse complement strand
TTGGAGCACCATGCAGACCGTGACCGTGGACGTGCAAGACGCGGCGGGCGTGGCCCACCAAGCAAGCGAGACGCATTTGGTACCCGTCACACTCGCAGATCTCTTCGGCGCCCTCCTGATCGGCATGATCGCGTTCGCCCTGGTCCGAAACCTCCCGGGGCTCCTCGAGGTGTCCGTCTTTCGGCGGTTGAATGCCGGCGAACGATACGCGTACTCGACGTTGATCAAGTACGCGATCGCCATGACCGGACTTGCGCTCGCGTTGGGGGCCGTCGGAATCGGTTGGTCGAACGTCCAGTGGCTGGTCGCCGCTGTCGGCGTAGGCCTCGGGTTCGGCCTTCAGGAAATCTTCGCCAACTTCATTTCAGGGCTCATCATCTTGTTCGAGCGGCCGATTCGCGTGGGCGACACGGTCACGGTAGGCCAGGTGAGCGGACAGGTCACCAAGATCCGAACCCGTGCAACGTGGATCACGGGCTTCGACCGGCGGGAGCTGGTCGTCCCCAACAAGGAATTCGTGACGCAACAACTCATCAACTGGTCCCTCTCTGACAATGTTCTCCGCATCGAGATTGCCGTGGGAATCGCCTACGGATCCGATACCGAAAAGGCAGTGGAGGTCTTGCACCGAGTTGCAAAGGAAGACCCGGATGTGCTGAAGGACCCCTCCCCTCAGGTGCTCTTCCTGGGGTTTGGCGACAGCAGCTTGTCATTCGAGCTCCGCGTCTTTCTCCCCGACGTACGCAACTACATTCTCACGAAACATCGGCTTCACATGGAAGTGGACGCGGCCTTCCGCGAAGCAGGTCTCGAGATCGCGTTCCCGCAACGGGACCTCCATCTGCGCTCGACTCCAGCCGGTTGGAAAAGCAACCCGGAACCGGAGCCGGGCGAGCAGCCGTTGGTCGTCGACGGTGGACAATCGTCGCCCGGGTCCTAGACCCGATCCATAGAGGGAGGGCCTAGGCGCATGGCCTGAGCAACTTCAAGCTATGGAGCGTCCATGAAGGCAAGCGACTTGTTGGTGCGGGCTCTAGAAAACGAGGGTGTCGAGGTCATCTTTGGGGTACCCGGGGAGGAGAACCTCGATTTTCTCGAAAGCCTGCGTACCTCATCGATCGAGTTCGTGGTGACGAGACATGAGCAAGCCGCTGGCTTCATGGCTGCCACGTGGGGACGACTCAAAGGCAAGCCTGGCGTGTGCCTATCCACGCTCGGCCCGGGCGCAACCAATCTGACGACGGCGGTCGCATACGCGCTCCTCGGCGGCATGCCGATGGTTTGCATCACCGGACAGAAGCCTATTCGCCAAAGCAAGCAAGGGCGTTTTCAGATTCTCGATGTGGTCCGGATGATGGAGCCGATCACGAAATTCTCGACGCAGATCGTGGATGGGAACCTCATCCCACGTCTCGTGCGCGAATGCTTTCGAGTCGCGCACGAGGAGAAGCCAGGGCCCGTGCACCTCGAACTTCCGGAAGACGTAGCCGGAGAGGAAGTCGATCGGGTCCCGTTCGAGGTGACTGAGGTAATACCACCGGCCGCGAGTGAGACAGCCCTGCACGAGGCCGCGTCGATGATCGCAGCCGCAGAACGGCCTCTCGTATGCATCGCAGCCGGCGCGAACCGCGACAAGACCCTCGGTGTGCTCGAAGACTTCATCGACAGCTCAGGCTTGTACTTCGTCACCACCCAGATGGGGAAGGGTGCGATCGACGAACGGCACCCAAGGTACCTCGGGACGACCGCGCTGTCGTCTGGCGATTACACCCACGACGGGCTCGATGCGGCGGACGTGGTGTTGATGATCGGCCACGATCTGAGCGAGAAGCCGCCGTTCTTCATGGAGCGAGGCGGAAAAAAGGTGATTCATCTCGATGAGGATCAAGCCGAGGTCGACGACCTCTACTTTCCTCAGCTCGAGGTCCTTGGATGCACGGCCGCGAACACGCGCGCGCTCGCAGATCTCGTGTCGCCCTCCCCGCACTGGAAAACCGACTATTTCGAACGCGTCCGAGCGGCGTGGCGAAAGCACGTGCTTGAGGCGCCGGCACCGGAGACCTTCCCTCTGGTGCCGCAGCGCGTGGTTCGTGAGGTGAGAGCGGCCCTGCCAAGCGACGCCATCGTGTGCCTAGACAACGGCATGTACAAGATTTGGTTTGCTCGGAGCTACCCCGCCCACATGCCGAACACCTTGCTGCTCGACAACGCACTTGCGTCCATGGGTGCGGGGCTTCCGGCGGCGATTGGAGCCAAGTTCGCCCATCCCGAACGTCAGGCTGTCGCCATTTGCGGCGACGGGGGCTTCATGATGAACTCGCAAGAACTCGAAACCGCGGTGCGGCACGAGCTCAACCTGGGTGTCGTGGTGCTTCGAGACGACGCCTTTGGAATGATTCGCTGGAAACAAGAGGCGGACGGGTTCGAAGACTACGGGCTGACCTTCGGGAACCCGGATTTCGTCAAGTACGCGGAGTCCTATGGAGCCAAGGGACATCGGGTCACGTCGGTTGGCGGGCTCTCGGCAGCGTTGAAGGGCTGTTGCGAGCACGGTGGCGTGCACCTGATCGAAGTCGCCGTGGACTACTCAGAGAACCAGCGCGTCCTCATCGACGAGCTCGAGAACAGGAAGCGCGTCGAGTGACCGACAAGGAAGGATGAGAAAGGCGATGAAGACACTCCAGGTTGAGGCCGCGTACGATCGTTCGGTCATCGCCGAGTACGAATACCAGAGCGAAGAAGAAGCGCTCTCCGCGCTCGCGACCGCGCATCGGGCGTATGCCGACCGAGATGGTTGGCTGTCGGGAAGCCAGCGCGTCGAAATCCTGACCCGCCTTGCGGGCACCATCGAGTCGCAACTCGAAGAGCTGGCGGTGCAGGCTGCCCGAGAAGGGGGCAAGCCCCTTCGAGATTCGCGAGCCGAGCTCCACCGCGCCGTCAATGGTGTCAAGGTTGCGGCCGCCAACGTGTCTAGTCTCGCCGGCAAGGAGATCCCCATGGGACTCAACGCGGCAAGCCAGGGGCGCTGGGCGGTCACCTACCGAGAACCACGTGGCGTGGTGTTCGCGATCAGCGCGTTCAACCACCCGTTCAACTTGCTGATCCACCAAGTGGTCACCGCGATCGCGGCGGGATGCCCGGTGATCGTGAAGCCGGCTAGCGCAACGCCAATGTCCTGCAGGTCGCTGGTCCGGATGGTCCACGAGGCAGGGCTGCCGAAGGTCTGGTGCCAGATGCTGCTGGTCGAGAACGAGGTCACCACGAAAATCGTCTCGGATCCGCGAGTCGCATTCCTGACCTTCATCGGATCTTCGAAGATCGGGTGGATGCTGCGGTCGAAGCTTGCGCCCGGGGCGGCGTGCGCACTCGAGCATGGTGGGGTTGCCCCCGCGATCGTGGATGAAACCGCTGATCTCGACGACGCGATTCCCCTGCTGCTCAAGGGGGGCTTCTATCATGCCGGGCAAGTATGTGTCTCCGTGCAGCGCCTCTATGTGCACGAGTCCGTTCTCGAGAATTTGGCGCGTCGCCTCGTCGAGGGTGCAGAGGCAATCTCCGTCGGGGACCCCACCTCCGAGGAGACCGAGGTCGGCCCCTTGATCCGCCCGGCGGAGGTCGAGCGCGTGCATGAATGGGTCACCGAGGCGGTCGACGCCGGCGGGGAGCTTCTTTGCGGCGGGCACCAACTGAGCGAAACAACCTACGCGCCCACGGTGCTGCTCAATCCCCCCGACGGGATCCGTATCTCGACCGAGGAGGTGTTCGGCCCGGTCGTGTGTGTCTATTCGTACGACGACATCGACGACGCAGTCCGGCGGGCGAATCTCCCAGATGCCTATTTTCAGGCAGCCTTCTTCACCAACCGGCTCGACCGGGCACTCGACATCAGCCGCCGACTTCACGGGATGGCGGTCATGATCAACGATCACACAGCGTTTCGCGTGGATTGGATGCCGTTTGGGGGTCACCGCGATTCGGGGCTCAACCTCGGCGGGATCTCGCGTTCCATGGACGACATGACCATCGAACGTATGGTCGTGTTTCGCCAACGCGGACCGCGGGGGCGCTAGTCGTCCGAAGCCTGCTGGGCGGCAAGCCGATGGGCCACGGCACCTAGCACGACCATCCCACCC
>JBATTM010000670.1:0-3742 GCA_049670545.1 Polyangiales bacterium | reverse complement strand
TTCTCAAGAGCAGCACGTCGCTGGCGGCTTCGACCGTGTAGCGCGAGGGCTCTCGGGTGAGAAGCGAGCCCTGACCTATCGCGCGACCGAGTTCCACATTTCCGAAGCGTCGTCCGTTGGCTGCGCGGGCGACGAGTCGTCCGTGGAGTGGAAGGTACATGCCATCTGAGCGTTTGCCCGCCTCGAGAATCCGCATGCCGCAAGCCGCGCGTCGAACTTCGAAGAGCCGGGCCAGGCCGCGTCGCGTCGGCTCGTCGAACGCCGTGAAGAGCGGATTGGTTCGGACCAAGGTCGCGATGAGCCGACGGCAGAGGATCTCGAAGAGCACGTCTCCGAATGGCGGATGCTCTTCGACCAGTCGATCGAGGAGAGCCTTGCCGATCCGAAGGGCGCGCAAGCGACCGCACGCGGTGACTTCTTCTACGTAGCTAACGTCCGCAAGCAGGCAGGCGACTCCGGCCACGTCACCTTCCGCGAGCAGTAGGCTCTGGTGGTCCGCCCCGCGTCGTCCGACTGCGTTTCCTTCGACGATCACGTACAAGGCATCTGCCACCGTGCCTGCAGTCGTGACGCGCTGCCCATCTTCGATGTCCACCAACGCGGACTCGCTCACGAGAGCGCGCAGAATGGATCGTGGCACTTCGGCGAAAAGCGTCATCGAAGGCAACTGCACGAGCCGGGTGACGCTCGGTCGACGGCTTTGAAGCGGCATTCGAGATGGCGGCTCCTCGATGAGTTCCACATCGCGCACGTCGATCGTCACGTCGGTGGTCTTCTCCGGCTTGGTAAATCGCGTCTCACCTCGTGGAGCCTTGCGATCGCGAATGAGCGGGACGGCGTCTGTGATCAAGCTCTGCGTATCCGTCGGTGGCCCGTCGTAGTCTGGTGGCGGTGTCGGATCTGCCGTCACGATCACCGCACGCTGCTCGCGGTGGAGTCGGCGCGCTGTGGACGGGTCCACGCGCTCGATCGCGTCCGCCTGACCCGGGTCGATCGCGACGATCAGCTTGGCCATCGCGGCAGCACGAGCGACGAAGCCTTGCGCCGAGTAGAGATCGACAGCCCGTTGGTAGGCGAGTACCGCATCCCCTTTTCGCCCCATTCGCTGGAGGAGGTCACCCCGACGGTGGGGCCACCGCGGTTCGTCGCGCGCGGCTTTCTCGATTTGCTCGTACAAATCGAGCGCTTCGTGCAAGCGCCCCGTCTTCAGCGCCGCCGCAAGCTGCGCTTTGACCCCATTCTTCTTGTTGCTGCGTCCGAACACAGACCCCTCCTGACGGCGAAACCCCAATTCACCCTAGCGGGTTATTTCAAGGACCCCAAATTCAGCCGCCCAGGGGTCACAGAACCCTCGAAGCCTAGGGCGCCAGGCCGGCGCCGCGGAGGCATCGGAGGGTCTCGTCTGCGATCTCGAGCTCCTCGTTCGTGGGTATGACCAGCACAGAAACGGAAGCGTCGTCCCCATGGATGTGTCCGACCCCGCCCACCATCGCCTGATTGCGCGCTTCGTCGACACGCACGCCGAATCCCTCCAGCCCCGCGCAGGCGCGTGCGCGTACATCCGCCGAGTTTTCCCCCACGCCTCCCGTGAATACGATCGCATCGACCCGACCGAGGACCGCCATGTATGCGCCGATGTACTTGCGAATGCGATGAATGTAGACATCCATCGCGAGGCGGGCGCGCGCGTCACCGGCCGCCTCGCGGCGAAGGACGTCGCGCAAATCGCCCGCTCCACACAGACCGACGAGTCCGCTCTCCTCGTTGAGCGCGGCGTCGATCTCCGCGACGCTCATGCCGACTTGCCGCGCGAGGTAGAGGATCGCCCCGGGATCCAGATCTCCGCCGCGCGTCCCCATGACCAGCCCTTCGAGGGGTGTGAGCCCCATTGACGTGTCGACGCTCTCCCCGTCTGCAATCGCAGTGACACTCGCCCCGTTCCCAAGGTGGAGCGCGATCACATTCAGCTGGTGCAACGGTCGTTGGAGGACGCGTGCCGCTTGTTTCGCCACGTAGGCGTAAGACGTGCCGTGAAACCCGTAGCGACGGACTCCGTGCGACTTCACCCACCGCTCAGGGACCGCGTATCGGTAGGCATGGGGGGGAATGGTGCGGTGAAAAGCCGTATCGAAGACCGCGACCTGCGCCACGTCTGATCGCCGCTCCATGGCGACTTCGATCCCAAGCAGGTTCGCCGGGTTGTGGAGTGGCGCAAGATGCGAAAGCGAACGAATCGCCTCGACGACGCCGTCATCGATCAAACACGGCTCGCGAAACGCCTCGCCTCCGTGAACAACGCGATGCCCGATGCCGAGGAGCTCACGATCGACGGTCGTTGCACCCGTGCTGGAGAGCCGATTCATGATCGCATCGAGGGCTCCCGCATGATCGGACAAATCGCACGCCACGGTCTCCTCATGAGGTGCTCGTTCCAAGTCCGAGCCCCGGTGCACGAGCCGACTGTTCGGTTCACCGATACGCTCTGCAACACCGCCCTCGACCAAGGCCCGTTCCCCCATGTCGAACACCTGGTATTTGATCGACGAGCTCCCCGAGTTGAGGACCAGGATCTTCACGAATCTCTCGGCGTCGACTGTGCCTGAATGGCAGTGACCGCCACCGTGTTGACGATGTCGGGTACCGTGCACCCTCGACTCAGGTCGTTCACGGGCTTGTTGAGGCCTTGAAGGACCGGCCCAATCGCCACAGCGCCGGCAGAGCGTTGCACGGCCTTGTAGGTGTTGTTGCCAGTGTTGAGGTCGGGAAAGACCAGGACCGTCGCGCGCCCGGCGACCAAGCTGTCGGGAAGCTTCTTGCGTGCGACGCCGGGGTCGACGGCGGCATCGTATTGGATGGGGCCCTCCACGCTCAAATCTGGGCGACGGGCGCGAACGATTTCGGTGGCTTCGCGGACCCTGGCGACGTCTTCCCCTGTCCCGAGCGCGCCGGTCGAATAGGACAGCATTGCAACGCGCGGCTCGATCCCAAAGATCGCTGCGGTCTCTGCCGAGCTAATGGCGATATCGGCAAGCTCTCCAGACGTGGGGTTGGGATTCACGGCACAGTCTCCATAGACGAGTACGCGATCGCGCAGGCACATCAGAAACACACTCGAGACCACCGAAACCCCGTCTCGCGCGCGCACGAACTCCAACGCAGGTCGGATCGTGTGCGCAGTGGTATGGGCAGCGCCGGAGACCATGCCGTCGGCCCTCCCTTGGTGGACCATCATGGTACCGAAGTAACTGACATCGGTCATGGCGTCGTGGGCACGGTCCTCGGTTACCCCTTTGTGCTTGCGGAGCTCGAGGTACGTACGGGAGAACTCCGGCCGCCATGGGGATGTGAGGGGATTGACGATCTGAGCCCCATCGAGGTGGACACCCAAGGTGGAGGCGAGCTCCCCGACTTCCGCCGGGTCGCCGAGCAGGGTCAGGTCCACGACTCGACGCCGAAGCAGGATCTCGGCGGCGCGTAGAATGCGCTCGTCGGTCCCTTCTGGGAGCACGATGTGTTGGAGGTTCACTTTCGCGCGCTCGATGAGCTCATACTCGAAGCGCAAGGGTGTCACGCGAGTCGAGTCGCTCACCTGGATTCTCTCCGCGAGGTCCGGTAGCGCGACATGCTCTTCGAAGAGGCCCAGTGCGGTGGCGATCTTGCGCTCGTCCCCCGCCTTGATCGCTCCGCCTACCGCGTGCACACGTGTGGCGGCGACGAAGGTGTCGCCCGCGACTCCGATCAC
>JBATTM010000669.1:0-2245 GCA_049670545.1 Polyangiales bacterium | reverse complement strand
GTGGCGACGTGAGCGCCCTACTGCAGTGGGCTTGGCAGAACCCCGTTCCGCAGGGGAACGCACTGCTTGACGCGGCGTTCATCGACACCAACGCGGGCACCGCGGTCGGACAGGGCGGGACCATCGTGCGCACCACCGACGGCGGAGCAACCTGGGTCACGCAAGACAGCGGTACGAAAGGGACCCTCTACAGTGTCTCGTTCGTCGACGCCGACATCGGAACTGCGGTTGGATGGGATGGGACCATCGTGCGCACCACCGACGGCGGTGGCACCTGGGTCGCGCAAGATAGCGGCACGACGGAGCCACTATACGGCGTGTGCTTCATCGACTCCAACACGGGCACCGCAGTCGGCGGCAGCGGGACCATCGCCCACACCGCCGATGGTGGCGTAACCTGGGTCACGCAGGATAGCGGTACGGCGGAGCCCCTTTACAGCGTGTCCTGCACTGACGCCAACACGGGCACCGCGGTCGGCGGGAGCACGATCCTGCGTACCACCGACGGCGGCACAAACTGGGTCGCGCAGGATAGCGGCGCGACGTCCTTTCTGGTTGGCGTCTCGTTCGCTGACGCGAACACCGGAACGGTCGTGGGGGGAAACGGGACTATCCTGCGTACCAACGACACTGGCGGGTGATGGTGGTCAGAGCCGTGCGTCGCATAGCCCGCCGTGAACACCCTTTCGCCCGCACCCGCTTTCCGTCCAGGAGCCCGGCTCCCACCTCTACTCAAACTCGAGCGAGTTCGCTTCGCCTTTCTTGGATCATCCTCTTCAGACTGTCGGTCTTCTTCTTGTTGAGGCCGATTTCGTCGGTTCGAGGTACCCAGGCGCCAGAGTTGGTACAGAGTTTGTCGAGCATCGTGCGAGTCGCTTTCGCGGTTACGCCGAAACGCTCGCCGAAGCGAACGAATGCTTTCCCCGTGAGTCGTGCGTCTCTACCATCAACTTTGAGTGCCATATGTCGATCACCATACGGCCATGTGCTCAGTAGGTCGTATGCTAGTGTCGGCTCTATCCAGCCCTTGTCGGGGTTCGTTCGCAGGCTGATGTTCTTGCCGTGCAGATCGCCATTGCCGATGAGATAGGAGAAAGCCTGGAGGCGAAGCAGAGCGGAGACTGCAAGAATAGGCGTATGGCAGATGGATAAGCCCCTGGCGACATCCGCCAAGGACAACAAGTACTTGTCCCATGGATAGCGATCTAGGAACTGGCAGGCATCTTCTTGGTGGACCTTCGTTGGCTCTCCAGACGACCGCGAGACGCGGTCAAACCGCTCGACCAGCAGGCCGGTCTCGCCGTCGGCGTCACGTACGAGCTCGACCTTTGCAGACGGCACCCCGCACTCCCGCGCCATGTTCATGAAGAAGAACTCGTTCCGCACAAGTCTCGGAAACTGTCGCGAGCCGAGCTTCAGGATATGAATCGTCTTTGTTTGAACCCCGCGTACGGGAAACGAAATCATGGATGCTGATATCTTTCGGTGAACCCCTGGCACGCTCATTTGTTCGCGCAGCGCGTCGCTCGCATAGTCGACGCTCCGCGACCAAAGATTCTCGAAACTCACCTGGCCAATATCTGCGACCTGGGCAACCGTCGCCGGTGCGGGAGGCCGCGTGCCCTCGGGGGTCAGCCATACGTCGCCAACCGTGTCTGGGCCCGAAGCCAGAAGCTGCGACATTAGATCGTCTCTTGAGGTCTTGACGTGCCGAACCAGCGCCTCGAGGCGAAGGCCCTCGGGGAGCAGCCCCGCGAAGAAAGGATGCAGATTGCTTCCCTCCACAATGAATGGCTCGTCACGAAGCGGCAGGTGGTAGGCGATGCCGTGACTGGCTCTGCCATGTCGGTTTAGGAAATCCTGGCCGTATCGAAAGGAAGCACCACGGGCGGTTCGTTCGAGAGTTCCCGCGGGTTCCGCGTCGCGAAAGACCTTCGCCCGCGACGCCTTCGCTGAGTCCAAGAGAAGCAACAGACTCATTTGTCCCCCGGGGGTCCGTCCGTAGCAGCCAGCGGCGACTTCGCGTCTCGCGAAACAACAACGCCGCGTTTCCCGTCAACGATGACCATTTCCAACGCGAGGATCCGAAGGACGTCGAGGACTTTGTCTAGGCGTACGCTGGCCTTGCCCTTTTCGAGGTCATAGAGAAAGGCAACGCCTACGCCCGCATAGGCTGCGAGGTCTTTCTGCGTGAGTGACAACGCCTTCCGGCGGGCGCGGATTGCGCGGCCAAGTTGGCTGGCAG
>JBATTM010000668.1:0-1528 GCA_049670545.1 Polyangiales bacterium | reverse complement strand
GTCTTGGTCAGAGCGGCCTCGTATCGTTCGAGCGAGGCCATCGACTCTTCGCCGACGAGCACTGGGGCGTCGATTTTGACGCTCCCGACGTTTTCGATCACGCCTTTGCCCGTCGCGTCTGCGAGGTCGCCTTGACAGTCCTCGATCTTGTCAGCGAGCGACGTCAGCTTGTCATTCTGCTCGTCAATCATGTCGCTGAGTCGCGTGGCCCGCTGCTTCAGCGCTTCTACCGCCGCGCGGTCTTCTTGGCAGCCGCCGAGACAGGCCCCCAAGCCCACGGCGAATAGCAAGCTCAATCGTTTTCGTCTTCCTATCACTCTTTGCTCTCTTTCTGCCGACTCAGTCGGTAGCGTCTTCGATGTCGTCGCCCACTTCTTCAGCGGCGTCCTCGATGTTGTCTCCGACCGAGTCGTCCCGGTCGCAGCCGTCCGCCGTGAGCGGGGCGAATACCAGCGTCGCGAGCAACGGAAGTGCCCACACGAGTCGTGTCCAAATCCCCATGTCAGGCCTGCACCGTCTGGGGTTCGATCGGGCGAAACGCATCGTCCGAAGTCTCGGTCGTGGTCTCGACACTCGACTCGTTTGTTGCGCTCTCCGTCGTGTCGCTCTTCTTAGCGAACCAACTCGCGACCGATTCACGGATCTCTCCGCGGAGTTCCTCGCCGGCCTTTGGGGCGACGAGCAGGCCGACCGCGACGCCAACCCCGAAGCCGACTCCGAAGCCGCCTGTCGGCGGCATCCAACGTTGGCCGAGCGATCGGCGAGTCTCGACGCCTAGGCGCCTCATGACCTGGTCCCGGTCGAGGCTTCCCATTGGACTCAAGCGCCCCATCAGGCGCGTCACTGGATTCATAAGAACCTTCCCTTCCACGAATTGGTTGAACGTGGGGTCTACGAGCATCATCCGTGCCAACGACCACGACGGCCCTCGCGAGGGACAGATGGACGGGCAAACCCCGTCGACGAGGCGCATGTCTGCCTCGGGTGAGGCAACACGCCCCAGCACGAGCGACCAAGAGTGCTGCGGGCTCAATCCTTCGTGTCGGCGCAAATCCTGCTACTGAACCATCGCCGAGTTTCATGAACCCTCGCAGTGACAGTTCCGTGGAGCCGCGCCGACGTCGGTGGCGCAGTGTTTTCAAGTCCGTGCTCGGGATCGCGGTCGTTGCGGGCCTCGCTGCGCTGTGGACGTGGGGCCCGCTGCGCGATTTCGCGAGCCCCGAGCGTATCGTCGAAATCACGAAACCCTTTCAAGAACTCTGGTGGACGCGGCCGGCGGCGGTGGCCATCTTCGCCGTGGGTGCACTTCTCCTCACACCGATGACGCTTCTGATGGCGATCCTCGTCGTGCTGTTCGGACCATGGCAGGCGTTCGCCGTTTCCTGGCTCGGTGCTCTGGTGAGCGCCGTCCTCGGTCACTCCGTCGGGCGGTTTTTCTGGCGCCGCACCCTCGGTCGACACGTCCGGCGGCGCTGGACTTCCGTCACTGAGGCGCTCACCGAAAACGAGTTTCGCTCCACCATCATCC
>JBATTM010000667.1:0-1646 GCA_049670545.1 Polyangiales bacterium | reverse complement strand
GTTCACCGGGTTGTGCGCGTGCTGCAGCAAGTAGGGGCTGGATTCGAGAATGAGACGATTCGTGAACCGAGGGGCCCCGTCGGTGCCGAGGTGGTGGGTACGAGGCACGTAATCGGCGGCCTGAGATGCGAGCGCAGTGGCCAGTGTCTTCTGAAGAGCGGCGTCGGGACTGTCGATCCCGGGCAGCGCGGGATCGACCGCGGCGGCGGGGGACCGGCCGGTGGTGGCAGTCGGATCGGGAGAAGGCGATCGCTCGCATGCGAGGGTCAGTGCGACGAGCGAGGCACCGAGCAGAAGCGATCGGCGAGGGGAAGCAATCCGAAGGGTCATCGAGCCTGAATCCCAGTAAAAACCAATGCTTGGGGCAGCGCGCTGAACGGGCCGAAGGCGCCGGTAGCCGTAGAGATGCAAGCATGGCAGGTCCGTGTTACACACGCTCCTCGTTTTTGCCGGCCCATTGCGGCCAGGCGTAGCCGATTTTAGAGGGGCTGTAACTGATGGCTGAGACTACTCCTTCCGTTCCACCGCGCGTGTTTGAGCACACGTCCCGAAAAGATTGGGGACGCTCCGTTCTGCTGCAGGAGATTCCTGACAAGCGAACGTTCCTCTTCGAGGACGGGGCGGAACGCAGCTTCCGACCGGACTACTGGCACAAGATGGAGCTCCTCGAAGTACAGGTGAACGAAGCGGTCCGGATCGATCGTATCGCCCGACGGAATCAGGTCCCGGCACCGGGTTCCGGCAGGAAGTCGAAGGCGCCACCGAAGAAGCCGGACATCTCATTCGAGCAGCAGGTCGCGTATTTCATGAAGCTGTACCCGGTCGGATTCGAGGACGAGTCCTACATCAAGGCGGAACGCGGCGAAACGGGTGCCAAGTCATGGGACCGCCTCAAGGACGCTGCGCTCGAACGCGCCGAGGAAGAACTGACGCAGAAGCGGCTCGATGCGCTGATTGAAGGCGGCGATATCGATGGCCTTCACGAGCTCCTCCACAGCTTCCTCATCGCGACTAAGGGCACCACCCAGAAGGCAGAAGCCACGCGCTTCAACAACCTCTCGACCGACATGCGCGCGGGCGTAGGGGAATCGCTTCGCGAGCTGTTGTACGGGGATCGCGTGTACTCGATTCGGCTCGACTCTTTTGTGGCAGCGCTCGACGTCGAAGGCGGGCCCACTTGGCCACTCGCCACGCTTCTTCAGGCGCTCGTCTACCCAGCAGAGCATATGTTCGTAAAGCCGACGTTCATGAAGAAACAAGCCCTGATCCTCGACATCGACCCGAAGTACGACACCACGCCGAACGCGACTACCTACGAGCAGTTCCTGCAGGCTGCCAGGAAGACGAAGGAGCTTCTCGAAGAGGCCGGCCAGCGCCCTCGAGATCTCTGGGACGTCTATACGTTCGTCAACAAGACACTGAGCCCGAAGGCGATCAAGGAAGCCGGCGGCGTCGGCGCGAGCGAAGACGGCAAAGACGGCAAAGACGAGTAGCCCGTGCCCCTAAAGACCCGGGTACGCACGGAATCCTGGCCCATCGCGGGTGGATTTCGGATCGCCCGGGGCTCGCGATCTGCCGCCCAAGTTGTCGTCGTGGAACTGGAAGAGGAGTCGTTTCTCGGTCGCTCCGAGTGCGTCCCCTATGGT
>JBATTM010000666.1:0-2181 GCA_049670545.1 Polyangiales bacterium | reverse complement strand
GACGTACTCGCGGATGAAGACGACGCCTCGGCGGTCGCCGCGGGTGACGTAGAAGCGGAGGTTGATTTCGGGGAAGTTGCGGAAGCCCGGCCAGCCGATCCCAAAGACGCGGGTCTCTAGGAAGTCGAAAGCGACGAGGCTCACGTGGGCGTTGCCATCGCGGAGTTCCAGTGCGGTGTCAGGTGGGCAGTGGGGGAGGAGGAGATGTTGCGGGCACGCGTAGGTGAATAGGCAGACGTGGCGCCAATGTGCGGTTAGGAAGCGCTTGGGCATCTGGTCGGAGGCTAGGGTCAAACGGTCGTCGGGGCGACACGCCGCTCGAGCTGTTGTTGCCGCGCAGAGGGTATTCTGCGACACGGTGCCCAGAACTCGCCTCGTTGCGCTTGACGACTCAAACGGGGCCGATGCATTCTATTGGAATCCGGTCCGATCCATCATGAAGTGGCTTACCTTCGCATCTGTCGCACTCCCTCTGCTCGCGGCTACCGCCTGCGGTTCCTCAGACAGCGAATCCGAGCTCCTCGACCTCCAAACCGCCGAGTCCATGGCCCGTGAGGAAATCGGCGAGGATGCTGTGCTATTTTCGATGGGGTCGGACATCGACGGACTCCTCCGCCCTGATGGCTTCGCATGGTCCTGGGGATTTGCATACCGTGTCCCCAGCGATGCAGATCCGGACGCCACCCGGCACCTTACGGTCACGGCCGACGAGGTGACCTCGACCGGCGGGTTTCTTCCGTTCCCTTCGGGCTGCACCCCGGAGGAGTCCCTTCAGCCTCTCGATTCGCGGGTCGTCGTGCCGGACGCCGTGCGTCGCCTAGAGGAGACCGACAACCCGGTGCGCCTCGCAGAAGGAGGCAGGCTCAGCATTCAGCAGATTCACGACTGTTGGTACGTCTCCGTACCGATCACCTTCACGTACCCCGTTCAGAATGCAGTTCAGTACGACGGGATAGAGATCTGGTCGCAGCTAGAGTACGACGACGACGGCCGTTTCGTATCGCTCTTCGTGGAGTAGTGCAATAACCACAAGCGCAGCAGATGAAGGCGGCGAAGCGGCAGCCTAACGGTCCCAGCCGAGGATCGCGGGAGCGAGCGTCATGACGACGAGAGGGACCCCGATCCAGGCCCAACGCTTCGCGCGACTCCGCATCTCGTCTTGATCGCGAAAGATGTAGATTAGCAAGGCCCCGATCCACATCGCGGACGGGTCGAGTTCGGGGACGTTCGGGGACGGGCTGAAGTTCCTAAGTTTTCATTTCGCGCTCGAGACGAAACTAAGAACCTTCAGCCCGTCCCCATCGCTCCTCTGCGACGGCGGCTTTGTCTGACGGGGCATGTACCGCGACACGGTGGCTTCGGAGATCTCGAAGCCGAGCATGCACAACTCGCCGTGGATGCGAGGCGCTCCCCAGGTCGGATTCTCACGGGCCATTCGACGGATGAGCGTTCGGATCTCTGCATCGATCCGCGGACGCCCGGCTCGGTGTCGACTCTTCCGGGTCCAGTAGAGCTTGAAGCCCTTACGATGCCAACCGATCACGGTCTCGGGCTTCACGAGGATCAGGGCATGTTGCCAGCCCGTCCAAAGACGCGATAGCGCGACCCAGAATACGTGGTCCGTTGTGCTCAGCTTCGTGCGTTTGGCTGTGGACTTCAGGACAGCCAGCTGTTGTCGCAAGGCGAGGTTTTCGAGCGCCAGCTCGCGCTGCGACCTCAGGCTCGATCGGGTGGCCGCGAGTAGGGCGTACAACAAGTGAAGCATCGGGGTAGGCGACCTTGCCCCGAAGCGCGGAAACGTCAATGATCGCGGGGCCGACGAGGTTTTGAGGAGGCACAAGTTTCGAGAGCGTGTCCGCAGCTGCGAGGTGCGCGGCGCCATGCTCGGGCACTCAGCATCATTGACGCGAATAGCAGACCGTGGTCCCATGGCGGTTCACTGGAAGGGACACTGCGTGGCGCGAGAGCTGACCCTGTGTGCTGTTGGTGCGGTCGCGAGCGTCTTGTCGATTGGTTGCGGTGACGAACTGGCTCCTTGTGTGGATGGCTCGCCCGCCAGTTCTCCTTCCGTGTACGCGACAGGCCCGCGGCTAACAGGAAGTCCCACGTTGTCGGCCGACGAAGTAGAGCCGGGCAACCCGTTGACGCCGTCCATTCCAGTCGATGGAGCGGCGCGGACCA
>JBATTM010000665.1:0-3267 GCA_049670545.1 Polyangiales bacterium | reverse complement strand
AACGTAGGGTGCGTTGGTCCAGGCGCGCGGCACTTGCCAGGGTCGCGAAGATCGTGATGATGACCACAGCATGGACGAGCGCCACAGGAGAATCGGCAAACGCGGCCTGTGGATCGCGGCCGCACTGCTGATTGCGGGCCTCGCGTTTCACGGCGACCACATCGCCGACCTGCTCCCCAAGATGGAGACCTGGGTCCAGTCCCTCGGGCCCCGGGGCCCTGCGTTCTTCTTCCTTGCCGTTCTCCTTCTCGAGCCGGTGTTCTTTCCGAACACGCTTTTCGGGATGACCGCAGGTTTCGTATTCGGGCTCTGGAAGGGCTACCTCATCTATTTTGGCTCCGTCTACGTGGCCAACTTGATCGTATACCTAATTGGGCGACGACTTCTGCAGAGGCCTGTCATGTCCGCACTCGATCGCCGCCCGAAGATCAAGGGTGCCGTCTCCGCTGCCGAGACCCAGGGGACGAGCCTGGTGTTCTGGATCCGGTTGCTCCCGTTGAATCCGGCTGTGTTCAGCTATGCGTTCGGCGCCGTCCACGTTCCGTTTCGTGCCATCGCCCTCGGCACTCTCGGTATGTTCCCGCACATGTTCTTCGACGTGTATCTTGGGACCGTTGCCGCCCACGTGACTACGATGTCGGCGGACCACCACACGAATTGGGAGGCGAAGGGAGTTGGGCTCGTTCTCGGCTTGATCGCCGTCGCCGCGTTGTCGTTTCGTTTGACCCGGATCGCACGTGCGCAGATTCAGGCGGCGGGCGTTGTCGATGCGCCTTGAGCGGTCGATGGACCACGGCGCTCTTCGGCGATGTAGCTGTACATGACGGGCACGACAAAGAGCGTAAAGCACGTTCCGATCGACATGCCGGCGAAGATCACCCATCCAATGGATTGATGTGCGGAAGCACCCGCGCCGCTCGCGGCCATCAGTGGGATCATGGCGATCACGATGGCGAACGTGGTCATCAGAACGGGTCGAAGACGGATGATCGCGGCCTCGCGGACCGCGCGGATCTTGTCGCGACCTTCCTCTTGGAGCTGGTTTGCAAACTCAACGATCAAGATCCCGTGTTTGCTGATCAGCCCGACCAATGTGACGAGCCCGATCTCGGAGTAGATGTTGATTGTAGATGCACCCGCCTGCATGACGAAGAGTGCCCCCGAAATCGCCATGGGAACGCTGAGCATGACGACGAAGGGATCGCGCCATGATTCGAACTTTGCGGCCAACATCAGGAAGATTAGAAGAATCGCGAATGCGAACGCGTAGACGAGCGTGTTTCCTTCCTGCACGTACTGCCGCGACTCGCCGGTGTAGGCGTGGTCGTACCCCTTTGGAAATACCTCAGTCGCCCATCCATCCAAAAGCTCGACCGCTTCGCCCATCGAGATCCAAGGGAAGGGCATCAGATTGAGCGTCGCGGAGTTGAGCTGGTTGTACTGTGTGAGCGCGTTTGGTTTCGTCGCCTTCTCGATCTCGACCACGGTTCCTAGTGGGACGAGCTTCCCCGATGCGGTGGGGACGTAGAGCTGATTGATCGTATCGGCGTCCAGTCTGAACTCGCGTGAGACTTGCGGGATCACCTCATAGCTGCGCCCCTCCATGTCGAAGTAGTTGATGTAGTTGTCCCCGAATGCGAGCGCGAGTGCCTGCCCGATCTCTGACATGCTGATTCCGAGGTCTCCCGCGAGATCCGATTTCACGTTCAATACGATCTGCGGTTTGTTCATTCGAAGGGTGCGATTGAGGACGAAGAACTTTCCGCTCTGCTGCGCCTTGTCTTCGATTTCGAGGAGAATCTTGTAGAGCTCGTCATACCCTGCGTCCTGGGTCGTGATGACCAACTGAACGGGGAGACCGATTTGGTTGCCTGGGAGCGGGGGGATCACGAAGGTGTACAGCTCCATTCCGGAAATCCCCTTGAGGTCTGTCTGGAGTTCCATCCGAAGCTCGCGCTGACTGCGCTTCCGCGCCGACCAGGGCTTCAGGCTCGTCGCGAGGAAGGAAGTGTTGACTCCTGACGACCCTGCGACCGAGAACGTAATCGCGTTCTCGGGGAGCGCTTGGAACAGCGCGGCTGCATCGGCGGTGTACTTGGCCGTGTAGTCGATGTTGGCGTACATCGGGGCATTCCCCTGCGCCATGATGATGCCCTTGTCTTCGTTGGGCGCGAGTTCGACCGGGGTATTCAGAAAGAGAACGGGAATACTTGCGAGGATGACGACGGCCAGCATCAAGATCATCGGGCGGTGCTCGAGGACGTCCTCGAGAAGCCGTGTGTAGCGCCGCTCAATTTTTAGAAACGTGCCCTCCACCCACTGTTGAAGTTTGGGTTTCGCCCCACTCTTGAGAATCCGTGAGCTCATCATGGGGGAAAGCGTGAGGGCGATGATCCCAGAAACCACAACCGAGCCAGCAAGTGTGAACGCGAACTCGGAGAACAGAGCGCCCGAGAGGCCGCCGACGAACCCAATCGGTGCGAACACCGCTGCCAGCGTGAACGTCATGACGATGATCGGCCCCGCGATCTCTCGTGCGCCGAGCTTCGCGGCCTCCAGGGGCGACTTCCCTTGATCGATGTGCCGCTGGACGTTCTCCACGACCACGATTGCGTCGTCGACCACGAGCCCAATTGCGATGACCATCGCCAGCAGAGTCAGGAGATTCAAGGAGTACCCAAGTGCCTCCATGAAGAAGATCACGCCGATCAGCGACAGGGGAATCGTGACGACCGGTATCACGACGGCTCGAAGGCTTCCCATGAAGAGAAAGATGACGACGATGACGATCGCTGCCGTGATCCAGATCGTATCGATTACCTCGCGAATCGAGTCCTCGATGAACACGGTCTGGTCTAGCAAGACGTCGTACTCGAGCCCCTCGGGCATCTGGGATGCCATTTCCGGGAGCATCGCTTTAATCGCACTCACGACAGTGACCGGGTTGGCGCTCGAAGCCTGCTGAAGCTTGACGGCTACGGCCGGCTTGCCTTCGACGAAGACGCGAGTGTCGTAGTTTCGCGACCCGAGCTCGACGGTTCCGATATCGCCCAGCCGAATCAACGTGTCGCCTTGTTGGCGAACGACGAGTCTTTCGAACTCGGCTGCACTCTCGAGCGTGGTGTTCGCGGTGATCGAGGCGACCGTGAAGTATCCCTCGATCTGACCGGCCGCCGCCTGGTAGTTGTTGTTGCGAAGCGCCTGGAACACCTCGTTCGGACGAATTTGACGCGCCGCCATCTCCTTGGGGTCGAGCCAGACACGCAT
>JBATTM010000664.1:0-18839 GCA_049670545.1 Polyangiales bacterium | reverse complement strand
CATTCAACGTCACCTCGTACCGCGAGGTTGGCCCCTGGGCTGCAGGCGTCACCACGTACACTCTCGGCGATCGAATGGTCGAGGTCTGGTATCCCGTCGATCCGGCCGTCACCGAAGGCCTCGATCTGGACGAATATTTCATTCGTGATTTCGTCTCTCCGATCTTCGACGCCGTCCTCGACCCGGAGATCAGCCCGCCGTTCGAGACCGGCGCGTATCGCGACGTGACCGCCAGCGGCGACGGGCCTTTCCCGTTGATCGTCTTCGCGCACGGTGCTGCGAGCTATCGGCTCCAGTCGACATTCCTCACATCGCACTTGGCGACCTGGGGTTTCGTGGTCGCTTCGGTCGACTACCTCGAGCGCGGTCTTGGTGTTGCCTCGTTCGGCCCCGAGCCGGAAATACCAATCGCGGACGACGTCCTTACTGGAATGGTCGTCGATCTTCTCGCCGCCGAGAATGGCACATCGGGCGGCATGCTCGAAGGACGCGTGTCGACCGATCAGATCGGTATGACCGGACACTCGGCTGGTGGGGGTACTTCGATTCGGTTCGCCGACGACCCACGCGTGGTTGCCTACGCTCCACTTTCCGCGGGCATCTTCGATCCTGAGAACACCACGCTTCCGGACAAGCCGTCGATGTGGCTGACGGGCGACATCGATGGAATCGTCGAGCTCGATCGCGTCGAGACTGCCTTCGGCGAAGCCGGCACCCCAACGCGACTCGTCGTATTGGAAGACATGGGCCATCTCGGTCCAAGCGAGATCTGCGCGATCGGAGCCTCAGGCGGCGGAGTCATTCAGCTCGCGATCGACGGCGGCGTCGACCTTCCCGAGGGCCTCATCCGCCTTGGCACTGACGGTTGCCAGGAAGAAGCCGTGTCTCCGCCTGATGGCTGGATCCCCGTGCGGCATTTCATTACGGCCTTCTTTCGGGATGCCCTGGGCCTGGACCGGGAGCCGATCGGCCTCTCCCAAGACGTCCAAGACGAGATTCCCGAAGTCGGGATCGAGTACCAAGAAGCTTTGTAGTTGGGGGGCGAGAACCGGTGGGGTTCGTGGGTGGTTTTGTGACATCCGCCCCGCCCACCCCCACCCGTAATCCTCCCTCCGCGGCAGTGGCTTCGCCTGCCTTGGCGGCGCGGCGCGCCGAGGTTCGCCCTGTGAGCTTACGGGCTTGGGCTGGGTGCCGGGACTCGACGGTGGGTTGAAACCGGGGGGCCGACCGGAGTCTTGGGTTCGTCACGCCTTGGACACGCGGAGTGCACTGGCGTCGGTCGCGGTGACGGTACTGTGACCCAAGTATTACAAACGATGTTCGGGCGCGGTCCTAGGCTGAGTTCGTGACGAAGAACGCACGATCGACGAACGCGCCCAACCGATTGGTGGACCTTCTGGTCCACCACGGAGAGGTCAATTCGTTCCGCGATCTGTGTGCGCGCGTGCTGACATCCAAGACGCGCTACCTGGTGCTCGATTTGGATCGCACCATTCATCTCGGGCGCGATCTCGGCGAAGATCTCGGATGGGAGCTCTGTGCCTATCAGGGATACGGCCGGGAACATTTTTCGCGGATTGAGAGTCGGCAACAGAGCAAGAAATTCCTGCTCGACTGGGACCATCCCCGCAAGACCCTGCGCTATCTCGCGAAGAGCGCGCGGATCTGGGCATACCCCGGGGCGTATTATGGGCTTTGGGGCAAGGCCTCTGGCCATCTTCGATGGCTTCGCCGACGTGGGTTTCGTCGCTTCGCGGCTGACCCGGCGCGGGCTGCGCAGCGGGTGCCCCAAACCACACTCCTAAAGCATTTCGAGACCACCTCGGATGCGGTGCTACGTGACCTTGCTCAGCATATCTGGGACCGGCACCGCCCCGATCAAGTGATCGACCGCGACGATCTCGCCTGGGTCCGCGAGCAGTGGCCGCAAATCCAGGTGGTGCTCAGCAGCGCGTCACCCAAGCCGACGGTTGAAGTTGCCGGGGAGGCACTCGGGGTTGACCATGTGCACTACTCGACGCTCGAGTTCATCAACAGCGGTGAAGCGAAGATACAGCGGTTACGAGAACTCGATGCCGGTGTGGGTGACCCGGACGTGGAGATCGTCGGCATTAGTGACACCAGCCGTGGCGAGGATCACTGTTGGGCGCGCCACTTCACACGCGTGGTCGACATCAACAGCCCCACACCGTTCCCTGCGATCGTTCCGAGTGATTCGCCGCTGCTCGAAGTCCACTCTGCCACGCTGCTGTCCCGCCACGAACGTGCCCAGCGCAGGGCAGGTCAGCATGGCTACATGGACCCGCGCCGACTCAACCTCGCCCCGACCCGGCCGAAGGGAGAACTCGGTCGCGAAGAGCTCGAGAGCCGCCTTGGCCGAATGCTCGACCGGATCAATACGCTCGCGAGCACGCCTGCCCAGGTGGGCGACGACCTCGCGTACCGTCTCGCGCTCCTCCAAGAAGCCTCCTCGAACCTCGTCCACGCTTAACCCCTCCGAAAAGGGGACTGTCCCCTTTTACTCGGACTTCTTGTTGACGACGAAGCGGAGGTTGTTGAACTCGGTTTGGCCGAGTGTGTAGATGACTTCGCTGAGGGTTCGGTAGGGGGTGCGTTTGTCGGCGATGATTTGGACGTTGCCGATGAAGGGTTGGTTTTCGAACCGTTGGGCGGTGCGCTTCTTTCGGTCGCGGATTTCGCTCAAGGTCTTGTAGAGCGGCGTGATGAGGAAGCCGCTGCTGCCGCCTTGCTTGAGGCTCGGGTCGACGATGCCGTTTCTCAGCTCGAGGATCGGCTTGCCGTCGACCACAACTTCGCTTCGTGAGATTTGGACACCAAGGGCGTCGTCGAGTTCGACCTTCGACGTAGAATAGGGGATGCGCAGCTCGGCGCTTTCCTGCACGGCGGCAGCCGAGGACGTCGCAAAGATCGCCATCATGTACACGAGCAGGATCGTGAGCATGTCCATCATGGGGTAAATGTTCAGACCGAAGTGTTCCGGCTCGGCTCGGCGCCGGAGCTTCGCTCTGATCACGCGGTTGACGTACGCCATCGACACGGCCTGCTCTTCCACAGGCGGTGCTAGGGAGCTTCGAAGCGGCCGCTCGCTCGGGTTGCGTTCGTCGCTCATCGAATCCCCGCAGAGAGCAAGACATCAGGAAACAGGGGGCTATCTTCCTCGCCGCGCACTGCATCCATGGCGGCCACCAGGTGTTCGTAGGGCACCTCGGGATCAGCACTGAGCGTCACACGCGTCTCCTCTTCGAACTGTTGCTTGACCAACGCCACGCAACTGGTGAGGCCCAACCAGTCGTGCTCCCCGTTCATGCTCGCGGGTACCGTCAACACCTTGCCTGCAGCAGTCGTGGCGCATCCGCGCGCGAGCTTGCCACCTGAGCCCGACACGATGATGCCCGCGCTGGTCACGGTCACGTTTAGGTTGAGTGCCTCGTTCTGTGCGGCACGGCTTCCCACGCCCCCAGTTCGGTACTGCGGCAGGGCCGCTTCAACCTGTGAAAAGAACGCGATCGTGGTCAGGGTCATCAGCAGGAACATGACGATGTTCACGACGATGTCCAAGAACGGCACGATATTGAGCTCCTCGTCGAGCTCGGACGGATCCGGATCCGGAATCCTGATTCGCTTTCGGACGTAGGCGCGTTGCCGCGGTGTGAGCCGTGCGGGCATTCCGAGCCCCGACTAACCGCCTTGACGGCGCAGCGTGAGGAGGTTCTCGAGCTGCATCGTGACTTTCTCCATCTCGTGCTTGTGGCGTTTGGTGAGGCCGTGAAGCACGAGGTGAGCAATCATGAAGATCACCGCGATCAACAAACCGAGGAAGGTGTTCCACATGGCTTCCGCGATACCTGCAGAGAGCAGCGCCGTCTTCTGCGAGGGATCGTCGATCGTACCGACCGCCTTGAACGCTCGAATCAGACCGCTGATCGTTCCGAGAAGGCCGATCAGGGTGGCGATGTTGGCGAGTGTCCACAGCGACCCGGTGCGCTTCTCGAGCGCGGGGATCACCTCGGACATTTTCTCTTCCATCGATGCGATGACGGCTTCCTCGCCGCGGTTCACTTGCGTGAGGCCCGACTTCACCACTTCGAGAAGCGGTACGGCCTTGGCCTCGCATTGGCGAATCGCGCGGTCGATGTTGCCCGCCTGCACCAGCTTTCGGATCCGGTTCATGAACTCGGGCGCATCCACGCTGTAGTTCATCCGGATGTACCAGGCGCGGTCGATAATCACCCCGACGCCGAAAGCCAAAACACCGAGATTGATGAACGAAAACGGAGCACCCTCGTACAGTGCATCCCAGATTTCATGCATTCTTGCGGCTCCCTCCGGCTCGCCTCGAATACGGCGAGCTGCCCCTATTTTCCCGCCCCTACAGCCTGACTGAAACCCGGACCCAGCACCTGGAATCCATTGAAATCATTAGGACTGTCGGGACAAACCCCGTGACGAACGGCACGCTACCCCACGCCCAGAGGCGTTGTCAACGCGACTGCACCTTTTTCCATTCTTCGGACCCAAGCTCGAGCGCTGGGGGGTTTCTAACCAGGAGAAACAGGCACGATATTGACTTGCTGGATCCAACCGTTATCATCCCTATGTAGTAAGCAAACCGTGGGAATGCTTACTGTTCTGGGGGGAACAGCGAGTTTTAGAGAGAAGACAGTGGTGGGGATTGCATCGTACTCACTCGGGGTCCGGATAACACTGTCAGAGTAAAGTTCGCAGGAGGCAGTAGAAAAATGGCCAAGCTGGCATATCACTTCGAAGCAGGCGGATGGGCGATGTGGCTCATCCTCGTTTGTCTTGTAGTCGCGATCGGGTTCACCGTGGAGCGCGCGATGTATCTCTACAAGTCGTCGATCGACAAAGACGAGTTCATCTCGAAGATGCAGAAGTGCATCACCGCTGGCGACGTCGCCGGCGCGATCAAAGTTTGCTCCGCCGAGCACAACCCGTTGGCGCGGATCGTCAAGCAAGGTCTGCTGAAGGTGAACCGGCCTGACGCGGAAGTGCAGGCGGCAATGGATGAGGCGGCTCTGAAAGAGCTTCCCGCCATCGAGCGGCGCACGCCGTACCTCGGCCTGCTCGCGAACGTGGGCATGCTCTGTGGTCTCTTCGGGACGGTCGTGGGTCTCATCACAGCGTTCGGCGAGGTCGCCAAAGCCGATGCAGCGAGCAAGGCGACCGGTCTGGCGAAGGGCATCGAGGAGGCGATGAACTGCACCGCCTTCGGTCTGATGACCGCGGTGTTCGCCCTTCTGATGCTCGGCATCTTGAATGGCAAGACACAGAAGATCATCGACGACATCAATGCGGCCACCGTTCAGGTGCTCAACTTGGTCGTCGGAAACCGCTCTAAGGTCGATCTCCAGAACATGCCGGCCGAGTAAGGCAAGGGGACGAACAAGTGGCATCGATCGAAACAGGCGGAGGCGGCTCTGGGAAGAAAGCGGTCAATCAGGAAATCCCCCTGATTCCGTTTATCGACCTCCTGCTTTGCTGCGTGATGTTCCTCCTGGCGACCGCGGTCTGGAACCAGCTCGCCGCGGTGAACGCCAATCAGCAAGTCCCAGGGCAGGCTTCCACCGAGGATGCCCCTCCCGAGGACGAGAAAGTGAAACTCATTCTGCAGGTCCGAAACGCCGGCTACGTGCTGGGGTCGTCGGCCGGCGAGAGCATCGACATCAAGAAGCGTGTGGTCGCAGACCAGCGCGAGTTCGATGTCGACGAACTCAAGACGAAGCTTGCGCAGTGGAAGCAGGCCTGGGACAAGCGCGAGGATCTGATCGTCGCGCCTGAGGATGGTGTTCGATACGAGGACGTCATCGTGGCAATGGACGTCGCTTCCGCGGCAGGGTTCACAGCCCTGTCGATGGCAGACGGCGCTGCGTTCGGGGGTTAGTCATGGCAATCCAAAGGCCACAACCAGAGCTGCTTCGTCACATTCCGCTCAAGTTCGTCCGCGACCGCGTCGCGGGCCACGGGCGCAAGTCAGTGGACCACCAAATCCCGCTGATTCCGTTCATCGATTTCCTCATCGTGCTCGTGATCTTCCTGCTCATGTCGTTCTCGGCATCGGGTGAGCTGGTCGCACAGCAGCCGACGATTACGATGCCGGCTGCTGCGAACACGGCGCAGATCGAGATTTCGCCGATTGTTGCCGTCGATGATCGCGTGATCACGCTCGACGGCGCTCGTGTGGCGGATACACAAACCCTGGGCGCGACCGCGCAGGTGGATCGGATCGAGCCACTAATTCAGGGCCTCGAGGCCGAGAAGCGCAAGTGGGAGACGATTCACCCTTCGGAACCGTTCGCCGGTCAGGTCATCGTGCAGGCCGACCGCAACATCGATTTTCGTGTCGTCAAGAAGGTGATGTTCTCGGCCGCAGCAGCGGGCTACGGCAATGTCAGCTTCGCGGTGAATCAGGCCGAGAAGTAGTACTCTTCTCACCATGGAGCCGGACGAGCTCACTCCTGCCGAGTTCGAAAGCGTTCAGAAGAACCGATACCGACCACGACTACCGTGGAAGCGTATCGGTTTTTTGCTTCTGTTCGCCGGACTCTTGATCGGCGGCTACTTCTGGCGGCAGAAGGTGAGGGCCGACGACTTGCGTGAGCGCATGCGCGAGCAACACGCCGCTCAAGTCGCACCTACCCTCAATCTCCTGGCCTCCACGCGCGGCGATCTCGTCGCCAAATCGTTCTCCGCGAAGTCGGGTGCGGCCAATCGTCGAGTCGAGACTGAGGTGCCGATCTCCGCGCTTCACGACAGCAAAGTCGTCTACCTGAGGGTGTTCGCCACCGATCTCTCGTCGGAGGGGTCTCTGTCGGTCGCAGTCGAGGCCGCCGACGAGGACGCGATCGGGGCGTGCCTCGGGCTCGAGCTGGTTCCGCTGTCGTCGCTCTCCGAAGTCCCGGATGTGCTCACGTCGAAGTGGCTCGAGGGGGCGGAGTCCACCAACGACATGATGCGACTCGCTGTGCGAGAAGAGCAGCTTACGCGTGCGATCGAACGTGAGCTCCCTGCGATCGCAGCACTCGTTCCCGCGGACTACTTCCTGCTCCTGGTGGTGCAAGGTCAGAGCCGACTCCGAGATCCCGTCGACGTGTTCCTGTGGGACCTCGCAGACGATCGGCTCGTGCTCCGATCCCGAACGGAGAATCGCGGCCGTCTCATCTCGGTCCTCAGTCAGATAGGTCCCAAGACCGACAGCGCTCGGGCCAAGAGCGATCCGATCGTGACGGCGGACTGTTCGATAGCGGCCCACATCAAGGGTCAGCTCGGGGAGCCGACGATGGACCTGGCAGCGTCGGACTAACGGTACCGACCTGCGCGTACTCGATGCGTTCGATCCATCGCGCTGCCTCCACCGCAGCAGCTGGGCTGACCGCGGCCCGCCGACTCCACGCTGCTTTCGAATCGTCGAACCGCCCCACCGCGAAGTATGCGACTCCTTGCATGCGAGATAGCTCACGTGCGAGCCGTTCGGTCGGCAAGCCGCGTGCCTCCGCTTCTTCGAGCAGAGGCACGGCGAGAGTGTACCGACCCTGCGACATGACCTGACGCGCCTCGAGGTACGGTCCGAGCCCATCTCGCCGGGTTTTCGAGAGCTCACGTGCGACGTGAACCGCGATCGGGCCTGACGGCGCCTCGATGAGCATCTCATAAATCAGGGCCTGCTGTGGAGGGTCAGAGGCGAGGCCAAGGCGCTTCACCTCGCCCTGACGTGCGGGCCCGTCAGTCTGTGGAACTTCGAGCAGCTGGTCGTAGAGCGTGGCTGCGTCGCCGGTCCTGCCCGCGGTCCAGCTTGCATCGGCGTACTGTTCGAGGGCGGCCGCCACGATGGGTTTGGGCGCGTTCATGGCTGCCATCAACGCATCGAGCTCCTCGCGCGCTTCGTTCTCTCTTCCGGTTCGCGCCAGCGCACCGACCAGCGCCGCGTGCGCTTGGGCATCGGTATCGTCGATGCGCAAGATCGACTGGCAGGTTTCGATCGTACGCACGTCGTCCCGCGCTGCCGCGTCCGCTGCGAGATCGGCGCGGAGCTTCGCGAGCCGGTGAGGACAAACCGCGCCGAAAATGCTCGGCCGAGCCAGCGCGACTTCTGCGACTCCGCGTTCGTGATCTGTGACCTCGATGTCGTCGAGATAGGCGTGCCACCCGGATTCGAGCGACTCGAGATCCTCGACGCGGCCTTCGCGGTAGGCACGCAGGAACGCGTCCGGCCCGCGTGAGGCGATGAGAAAACGTACCAGCGAGCCGGCAGTCATGTAGGCGCGTCGCGCGGGAAGTGCGCTGAACTCGAGGCTCAGGATGCTCTCCGCCGTCGGCAACTCGTTTCGATCGAGGAGAATCCGAGACCACTGATCAGGGGTCAGGTCGTCTCGCACGTCCCAGGCGAGTGCGACCGCCGCTCCTTCGACGATTCCCGGATTGGGAATCAGCCCGCCGAGGCTGCCTGACACCATGAACGGCCCACGCGCCGCGTCTCGAAGTACGGCGTGGGCCACCTCGTGGCCGAGGACGGGGTGAGGCCATCCACTGGCCTGAAGATAGACTTCGTTGCGCCAGGGCTTCGCAATCAACGTGCGGCCCACGCCGATGAGCTTCCTTTTCTCATCGCGATTGCGAAAGAAATATGCGGTGACCTGCTCATCTGATTCGAGCCCAATCAGCGCACGCGTACGCGCGACTTGAAAGTCGCAATCCTCGACCAGGCGTTGTGCGTCGGTCGGGGGCGTTTCGCGGGGCATGAACACGACGCAGCGCTTCCCATCCTCTCGCTTCCCGAGAACCTCTGCGAGGCGAGTGTCGCTGATCCAGTGCCCGAGGTGATCCCCGATCCCGTACGCGCAGACCACGATGGCGAGCATCGTACCCCCGGCGAGCAGCGTCCCGAGGCGATGCCGAAACGCGCGGCGCCACGTCAGCAGCTCGGAAGTGCGGTCCCATACCGCGTCGAACAACAGCGTGAGGGCGACGATCGCGATGAGGGTCACGGCTCGGTAGGTCAGGTAGCGGGATGGGATGGGGACGAGATCGTCGTAGATCGCACCCGGAAAATATCCCGCGAAGATGCCGAACACATGGACGGTGGGCGTCGTATAGAACGCAGATAGGCCCCAAAGGAGGGCGCCCAGCGGGATCGCCGCCGCCGCCCAGGGAGACGCTTTCGAGCCCCGCATCAGGGCTGCGACCCACACCCCAATCATCGCTGCCAACGCGCATCCAAACGCGGGGCCGAGCCACATGAACGCAAGCCCCTCGAGGGGCGCACATTGGCGCACTCGAATCGCGTTCAGGCCCAGCAGGCCGACGGGCACCATCAACACGACGAGTGCGCCGCCGATCGCACGGAGCGCCACGTCGATTCCGCGCAACTCACCATGATGACGTTGGTAGTTGGCCGCGGTCGCGGCGACCCAGGGCGGGATGATGATGCCGAGGGCCAGTGCGCTTTCGACGCCGTGCACGCCGAGCAATGGGCTGAAGGCCAAGGCGATCCCCGTGGTCCCGGCGACAGCGACGGAGAGCCAAAACGTGAGCAAGCGCGTCACGGACTATTCGGCGGCTGCCGGAGCGGTGGTCGATCGGGGTGTTGCGACGAGGCTCAAGACCTCATCAACACGGGACACCAGGCAGATCTCGACGTTTTCTCGAACCTCATCGGGGACCTCTTCGAGATCGGGCTCGTTGCGTTTCGGAAGTAGAACCCGTGTCATGCCCGCGCGATGTGCGGCCAGACACTTCTCTTTGACACCGCCAACTTTGAGGATATTCCCTCGAAGCGTAATCTCACCGCTCATTGCCACGTCGGGCCGCACGTCTACGCCGGTCAGAAGCGACGCGAGGGCGACATAGAGCGGGATGCCTGCAGATGCACCATCTTTCGGGGTCGCGCCCGCTGGGAGATGGATGTGGATGTCGGTATGACTGACGAAGTCGTCAGCGAGGCCGAGGGCCTCGGCGCGTGCGCGAATGAACGTGAAGGCTGCCGCCGCGGATTCCTTGAGGACGTCGCCCATGTTTCCCGTGAGATGCAACTTGCCCGTTCCAGGCATGCGGCTCGCTTCGACGAGAAGCAGGTCGCCCCCGGACGGGGTCCACGCGAGCCCTGTCGCGAGCCCAGGCCGCGGCAACCGTTCGGGCTGCTGGCGTCTCGCTTGCGCAGCGCCGAGCACCTCCGCGATAAAGGGGGCATCTGCCATGATCGACACGTCTTCTCCGGCGGCGAGTCGGACCGCGACCGCGCGGCATACCGCGGCCGCCTGCTGCTCGAGCTTTCGTACGCCGGCCTCGTTCGTGTAGGAATCGACCATCACGTCGATCGCCTCCTCGGCGAAATCGAGTCGTTCGATCGATAGCCCGTGCTCGTGCAGTTGGCGGGGAATCAGAAAGTCTCGCGCGATCGAGCGCTTTTCACGTGGGGTGTATCCAGGGATCTCGATCACTTCCATTCGATCGAGAAGCGCGCTCGGAATGGTGCCCCGCTGGTTGGCCGTCGCGATGAACATCACCTTGCTGAGGTCGAACGGTGCATCGATGTAGTGATCGGTAAACTGATGGTTTTGCTCGGGGTCGAGCACCTCAAGCAGGGCGCTCGATGGGTCGCCTCGCTGGTCGCCTCCGAGTTTGTCGATCTCGTCGAGAATCATGACGGGGTTGTTCGAACCCGCCTTTTTCAGACCCGTGATAACCCGGCCGGGAAACGCGCCGACGTAGGTGCGACGGTGGCCGCGTATCTCAGCTTCGTCGTAGACACCTCCCAGTGAGACTCGGACGAACTGTCGCCCCGCGGCCCTCGCGATCGAGCGCGCGAGGGAAGTCTTGCCGACGCCCGGCGGCCCCACGAAGCACAGGATGGGCGCTCGGCCGTCACGTCGAAGCTTGCGCACGGCCACGTACTCGACGATACGCTTTTTCGGCTTCTCGAGGCCGTAGTGGTCTTCGTCGAGGACGGTTCGGGCTTGAACGACGTCGAGCCGGTCGGGCGTCGATTTTCTCCAGGGTAGGTCCGAAAGCCATTCGACGTAGGTGCGGGCGACCTGATACTCGCTGCTGGCCGCGTTCATGTTGCTCATCCGACGCAGCTCGCGTTTCGCAGATTGCTCTGCCTCGGAGTGGAGACCGGCCAACGCGATCTTTTCGCGCAGGTTCTCGATCTCGTCTTCGTCGACGTCCGTCTCGCCAAGCTCGCGCCGGATGGACTTGATCTGCTGTCGAAGGAGGTACTCGCGTTGCGAGCTCGACATTTCCTCTTCGACCATCGTCGAGATCTCGTCTTTGACCCGAATGACTTCGTTCTGGCGCTGTACTTGATCGAGAACTTTGCGAATGCGCTCGCGCACGTCGAGCGTTTCCAGAATCTCCTGCTTCGATTCGTTGGCAACGGGAAGATTCGATTCGATGAGATCGGCGAGCGCGCCGGGTTCTCTCACGTTGTCGAGAATGTGGAGCGACTCGCGCGACGCGGTGGGCAACTCGTTCAGCAGTGTGCGTGCAGACTCACGAAGGTGCGCGGAGAGGGCCTCGACCTCCACATCCACGACGGGCGCCTCGTGGTACCGATGCACGCGGGCACGCATCGTGGGGTGCCGGCCAAGGGGCTCCTCGATGCGCATGCGGCTCACGCCCTGCAGCACCACGCTGTATTGCCCCGAGTTGAGCCGGATCACTTTTAGGACCCGTGCGATCGTACCCGTTTGGTACACCTGCTCGAACGTCGGATCTTCGACCTCCGGCCGATGCTGGGTCACCACGCCAATCGCGGGCCGCTCGCGCCCGCATGCCTCCTCGATCAGGCGCACCGAGCGCGCGCGCCCAACGTTGACGGGCACGACGGTTGCCGGGAATAGAACGGAGTTCCGCAATGGGAGAATCGGAAGGATCGGCTCGGCGCCGGCAGGAAAGATCGAATCGGACATCAGATTGCGTAACGATATTCGAGATGTACGACAACAGCAACGCGCGGCCCGGTTCGGCTAGCGCGGGGCCTGCGCGGCTGGTATCAAACCGGCGCCCAATATGCGGGGACGGAAGCTAGAGCGGGGTGTTGCTGTGTTCGGGTTGGCTGCGTTGAGCGGCTGCCACGGGGGTATTGCGCTCCATTCAGCTGTCCTGCTGGTCACCGTCGGGATCTTCGTGGGTACGATCTTGCTGGATCGGTCCTAACCATGTCAGCCCCGCTGCTTCGCGCGCTCAGCGATTTCACCTTGGCGGACCTCGAGGGTATCCGAGTTCTGCTTCGAGGGGGGTCGGTCGTCGACTGGCATCGGATCAATTTCCTCGAGGAGGTGGAGGCGCGGGACTTCGTGGCCGCGCACGAGGTCGACCTCGACGACGCCCGCGACCAGGCCCGGGTCAATGTCATCAAGCGCGCTGCGATCGACTACCTCCGCCGCCATTTCGATTTTCCCGTTCCCAAGCCTGTCGCCAAGAAGGACCTAGTCGGGCTTTTGATGTTGGCGTCGTCGAAGGGGCATCGTCAGATTTGTGCGTGCGCGATTCTCAAGGTCATGCACATCATTCACCATCTCGAAGCGCGCGAACTGATGTTCTTGTTGCCGGTCGCCGACGAGGAGATCTTTCACCTCGTCGAACACAAGGTGTACCAGGTAATGGGCGCCGCCTTGGCAAGTGATTTTCCGATCCTGGAGTTCATCGGTGGTCGAAAGAATCGAGACTCTCTCTACACCAAGCTGCTCTCGAAGCCTGATGTCAGCGCGGCGCAGATCTACGACAAAGTTCGATTTCGCATCGTCACGCGATCGGCGGACGACGTGTTTTCCGTGCTCAATTTTTTGCAACGCAACGTGGTGCCTTTTAGCTTCATCATTCCCGGGCAGTCGACGAACACGTTTTTGCGTTTTCACGAGTACTGCAGCGCAGACCCCCACCTAGAACAACTGGTGCCCAAGCTTCAACTGCCCCTCGATCTAGAAGATGGTTTGTCTTCAATCGACAACAGGTTTACGGCTCCGAGCTATCGAGTCGTCCATTTCGCCGCGGACGTTCCCGTGAGGGTTCCGCAGCGGATCCTCGAGGCCGCTCCCCCGGCAACGGAGAGTCTCGGGGAGATCATCTTCGTCCAGGCGGAGTTTCAGGTCATCGACCGTGCGACCGACCAGACGAACGAGGCGGGTGACGCAAGTCACGCGAGCTACAAGGAGCGACAGAAACTCGCCGTGATGCACCGCTTGAAGGTGGGCGGACTGCTGAAGTGAAGCGGAACGCTACCTGGTCTTGACCGTGATCTCCGCGGTGACCCGGTTGCCCGCAGCATCGAACGCTCGCACCGCCACGATGTGACTCGTTCCGGGTCGGTCACCCAACGTGATCTCGAACTCTTCTTTGCGACTGTCGAGCAAGAGATCCTTGGGAAAGATATCGCGCCAAGGGCCCGAATCGATCGAGACCTGGAGGCGAGCGATGGGCCCGAGTGAGTCGACGGCTCCACCCTGAACGCGCCCGTTGCGATACGCGAGCTTGTCGATGCGAGGCGGATGATTGTCGACGAGGATGGGCTGCGACGTGGCCTCCGATCGCAGGGTCAGGTTCTCCGGATTGGCTTCTTCATCGGAAGTCTCCACTCGCACGACGTAGTAGCCATCTGGGACGCTATCCGTGTTCCACACGTACTTGGGCTCGTTGAGCACGACCTCTTCCAGGAACATCGGGCGCCACGTGTCTTGATCGTCTTTGCGGAACGAGAGTCGAAAACGAAGCGCATCGTTGTCGGGGTTGAATACCTTCCAGGCGAGGTTCACCAAGGGGCTCGCAGGCCGCAGCCTGGCCTTCGGCTTTCCGGGCTTCGGCGGGGTGGCCGTCGGAGCCACCGAGGAAACTCGTGCGCGTTGGTTCTGCGGTAGGTAGTAGAGGGCGAGCACGCGAAGCTCTGCCGCCTCGCTCGACGGGAACAGTGCGCGAACCTGGGCAAAGCGGGCGGGCGGGCTCGCGACGCGGCTCGGCTCTTTGAGTTTCTTCGACCAGGGGCTCCACGTGTCGTCGGGCTTCTCCGTGTTCCCGGAGCGCGTTTGGAAGACTAGCTTTCCGTTTCCCCGCCACGTGAGACGTCCCCACTTCGAGGCGAACCCAGTGTCGAGTGTCTTGCTCGTCCACACGGGTTTCGCGGGGATCCCTCGACGGACCCAGTACACCGACGCGCCGTCGCCGGTGATGAATGCCGGGGTTTTCGATCGAAGCGACAAGCCGAGAACCTGTCGCTCTTCGACATCGGCCCAGATCGCGTAGCTCGCGTCGGGCGCAACTTGCAGCACGTGCCCCTCGGCGCCGCCGCCCACGTAGATATTTCCGTCAGCTCCCCACTGCACCGCGGTGAGGTGTGCGGCGGGACTTGTGAACAGTTTCTCGACGCGACCGTCGCGACCGACTCGCCACAGCTCGCCCTTTCCGGGGCGGGGGCGTCCAGCCCCAGGCCGCCGCTTGGCGCCTGCTGCTTGGGCACTCGCGTTGAACTGGGTCCCCGGCTTGGTCTTGAACTCGTTGGCGGTCACCGCGAGTTGTCCGTCGAGGAAGTCGATCGCGGTCACTTCGTTTCCCGGGAAATCGTGCAGCACGGACACCGAGTCGTTCGAGTCGATTTGGAGAACGAGCGCGCTGTCGCTGGTCCCCGCGTAGAGGGTGCCCTTGCCGTCGCCAGTGAGGGACATGACGTGACTGGCATCACCCTTGTGAAGCACGCGGGCGATGCCCTCGGAATCGATGGTGAAGATCGTTCCCTCGGGGCCCGTTCCGGCGACCAAGCGCCCGCGCGAGGAGTCGTAGCGAAGTGCCCAAATGTGCTTGGCGCCTGCGGGTGTCGAGAAGAGCGTAATCTTGCTCGCCTTGGGATCCACGCGGAACACCCGACCGTTGGGCAAGGTTCCTGCGTAGAGGGCTCCATCTCTGCCGAACGCAAGCGACGATACCAAGAGCTCGCCTGTCGCGAACTTCTTCCTGAGCTTGCCCTTCCTGAAATGATAGATCGTGCCCTGGGTTCCCGTTCCGACGAATACGTCGTCGCCACGGCTGACCAGGCTGTACGCAATGGGCACGTCCTTGATCTCGGTTCGCGTCGTCGCGGCGCCGACTCTGACGGTCCCGTCGGAGTGGATCGCGGTGCCCTCGAGTTCGCCCCCGAAAAAGGCATCAGCTGTGTCGAGTTCGAATTTTTCGGTGCCGACTGCGTTCACGGTGGCGCTCGATGCGATCACGAGGCCTGCGAGCGCGACTAGAAAGGTCGTTCTGGTTGTCTTCATCGTGTTAGTTGCCGAGGAGTTGTTCGCGTGCGACGTCGCGCACACGCAATCGAAGATTGGCCGTACCGAAGACTACCTCCGGAAGTTCGACTTCGGTGTGAGACCGCGTGACGAATGGGCGGCTGTCTTCCGACGTGCTGACGAGTTGCAGTGAGTTGAGTGCGGAGGCGGGCAGCGAGTCTACGACATGCCCCTCGAACTGAAGGCCGCGTGTCGGCATCTGGAGCGAAACGACCAGCGACGTGGCCGGGAACCCAGCGCCGGCTTGCTCGATGAGATCGTTGAGAGACGCCGCGCGAGGAAGCTCGACCCGCACGGCGTTGCCGCCGGCCACCGCGAGGTTGATCGTTTGGCCCGCGGCCGCTTCTGGGATGCGTACTTTGATGCCGCGAATGGTGTCTTTCTTCCCGACCTGTCGAAGCCTCACGTACACGGTCGTCTCTTGGCCTGGGTCCACCTCGTCGAAGGCGACTGATGCGTCGACGACTCGAAAGACTTCGCGCGTGAAGTCGAGGTCGAGTTCGAGGTCGATCGAGGTGACGCGAGACGCTTCGAACGGGTTCGCGAAAGCGGCGTCCATGAGCCAGAACATGTTGAGCTGGGAGAGCGCGATCTGGCTGGCGGGACCCGACGGCGAGTACCCTTGCTCATTCAGTGTGACCGAATCGTGGCCCGCGATTCCTACGGTCGAACGGGCGCGGAAAATCACCTCTTCCATATCGCCCGCCGTCGATTTCATTGCGTTGGCGATGACCGCGAACGCGATGCTCGGGGTGAGGGTGCGGTGGCTGACGATGTCGACGTTCCATTCGGTTTTCTGGGCGCCTTCGGCCCCTCGGATGCGGACGCGGACGGGAATCCGGGCCGCCTCGATGGCGGGATCGACGACGATGGCCGATTGGCGGTCCTGCACCAGAGTCCCCAGAGGTCGAGCGGCCTCGGCGATCTTGAACGAACGAAACTCACTCACCAACACGTGAAGTACGCGGGCAGTCGCGGTCGGAAATCCCGTTGCGCCCGCGTCGAGCATGGGATGGCCGAATGCGAGGACGCGGTTTCCTCGCGCCATGTAAGTCACCGTGCCCACACCGGTGAGCGATACGTCGCCGGTGGCCAGCGTGACCGCGATCGCACCGCCATTCTCGAACTTCCTCGGACCCCCCTTTGCAGTTCCGCTCGAGCCCGCCTGGGTCGCATCGAGACCGAGCGGCGCGAGTTCGTCCGTGAGCATGCGTGCGACCGAGTCGGTGAACCCGCCCATCATGATCGGAGTCGTCGCTGCCTGAAGGCCAACAGGGCCGCGCTGCGCGGACTTCTTCTTTGCGGCGGCGCGCAGGGTGGAGAACGCGTCCGTGGCAGTGCCGGAGAACGGCGGGAGCCCCGCGAATCGATCCCGGGAAGGCCGTGCATCTGTCCGGGATGCACGCGGGCGCGCGGCCGGAAGTGGCCTCGCTCCTGGGAACATGTCCAGGCGAACGGGCCGCTTGAGCTCGGCCAACATGTTGGAGATTGGCGTCACTCCCACGACTGGGTCGGTGCCATACGGCCAGCCATAGGCGTAGGCACCGGCGAGTCGGCCATCCAGGAAGATCGGGCTGCCACTCATGCCCGCCACGCCCCGTGCGCGGTCGAGCACAGGGTGTGGGGTCCGAAGCAGAATCAGATCTTGTGCGGGACGAAAGTTGCGGAGCACGTCGATGACCTCGACATCGAAGCGCTCTGGCTCCGTACCGCGGAACACCGTGAGACCGTAGCCTTTCATCCCTGGCCGAATTTCGTCGACGCCGATGAAGCTTGGCGCACCTTGCGCGATCGCACTCCCGAGTAGGGACGCGCTCAGCAGAAAACACAAGCTAGACAGCAGCCGGCTCACCGCGGCCAGCCTAGCAGGTTACTCAGCCGGAGCCGGCGCAAGTTGAAGTGACTCGATCAGCGCGCGCAGTGCGTCGAAGGGGAACGGCTTGGCGAGAGTTGCGCTCACGTGAGCCTTGGGTGCGGGGTCACCTGCCGGCTCTCCCATCAAGATGACGACGAGGTCGGGATTGAGTGCGCGAAGTCGTCGGGCGACCTCGAGCCCAGCCATGCCGGGAAGATGAGACGCGACCAGTGCGAGGTCAGCTCGCCACTCTCCGACTACCGCCAGTGCACCGTCACCAGAGCTGGTGCCGACCACGCGGTTGCCGTCGACCGTGAGCATCCGCGCGAGCCGCCATTGCAGATCGGGATCACTCTCGACCAAGAGAACGTCCCGGTGTCGTGGACGGTTCTCCGCGATCGATTTCGCAGCGCTTTCTAGCGTTTTCGGAAGTTGGTCGTTCCCCATGACACTCGTGGCGGGCCCTTTTGGGACCTGCACCAGACAACGGAGAACGCCCCGTGATTGTTCCACGCTCCCCGGTAGGGGCTCATTCTAAAGACAGGTGGAGGCCTGTGCAATGACAGCCTCGAGGCCCCCTATATCGCCGCAATTATGCAGTCGCTTGCGCCACTGACCCGCCATCGCTCGGCTGCGATGTGCCGGGCTTCACCCGGTTCGGTCCGTGGAACGTCTGACCGCTCCGGGCGATTTCCTCGAGCACTGGGGCCGGGGAGAAGCGGGGCCCGAGCTGTTTCTCGAGCTCCCGGAGCCGTCCGAGGACCTCTTTCGCACCCACTTGGTCGACGAATCGAAACGGCCCACCACGGAAGGGAGGGAACCCGAGCCCGAACACAGCACCGATGTCACCGTCGCGGGCGCTGCGCAGGATGCCTTCACCGAAGCATCGGCATGCCTCGTTGACGAACTGGAGCGCACATCGCCAGGCGATGTCCTCCTCGGACACGCTCTTGTTGTCGGGAGTCACACCGAGGACCTGGTACACGGACGGGTCGACGCCCCTGTTTTTCTTGTCTCCGTAGAGATAGAAGCCGCGGCCATTCTTTCGACCGAATCGCTCGTCTTCGATCAGCTTCTCCATCCCGTCTGGTCCGCTCATGCGATCGCCGAATGCGTTGATCATGATCTTGCCGACCTTGGCACCCACATCGATGCCGACTTCATCCGTCAGCTTGATGGGACCGACCGGGAAGCCCCAGTCCAGCATGGCACGATCGATCTTTTCGATCGGAACGCCTTCGGAAACGAGATGTGCAGCTTCGTTCATCATGGGTGACAGCACCCGACTCGTGTAGAAGCCGACGCCGTCGCCGACCACGATCACGTGTTTCCCCTGGCGCTTGCCGAGGTCGACACAGGTAGCGGTCACCCAGTCGGCCGTCTTCTCGGTGACGATGATCTCGAGCAGTGGCATCTTGTGGACCGGTGAGAAGTAGTGCATCCCGATGACGGTCTCCGGGTGCTTGCTGGCCTCTGCGATCTTCGTGATCGGCAACGAGGAGGTGTTCGACGCGAAAATCACGTCCTCTTTGCCGTGCTCCTCGACGTCGCGAACCATCTGCTGTTTCAGCGCGAGATCTTCAAAGACCGCCTCGATCACGACCTCTGCGTCCTGCAAGCCATCGTAGGTGGTGGCGCCGGTCGTTTGCAGCATCAGTTGGTCCGCCGCGCGCGGCGTGAGT
>JBATTM010000663.1:0-4898 GCA_049670545.1 Polyangiales bacterium | reverse complement strand
GCGGGATGTACAGGTAGTCGCGCAGCCAGGTGGACAGCGAGATGTGCCAGCGCCTCCAGAAGTCCGAGAAGCCGACCGCGGCGTACGGGAAGCGGAAGTTGTCGGCGATCGAAAAGCCCAAGCACATGGCGACCCCGATCGCGCACAGCGAGTACCCGGCGAAGTCGCAGAAGATCTGCCCTGCGAACGCCAGCGTGCCCACCCAGGCGTCATAGAACCCCGGCACGGATGGCTTGGCGGCGTAGAGTGCATCGGCCACCGGCGCGAAAATGTGGTCGGCCAGCACCACCTTTTCGAACAGCCCCAAGGCGAGCATCGTGAGCCCCCAACCCATCTCGTCGCGGCGCATGGGGTGCGGCTCTCGGCACTGGGGCAGGAAGTCCGCAGCGCGGACGATGGGCCCCGCCACCAACTGCGGGAAGAACGTGACGTACAGCGCGAAGTCGCCGAAGTCGTCCCAGGGGTCCATCTCCCGCCGGTACACGTCGATCGTGTAGCTGAGGGTCTGGAACGTGTAGAACGAGATCCCCACCGGCAAGATGACGTCGAGCGGAGCCGGCTTGTACTCGCCACCAAACCACGCGACCATTTCGGAGAAGCTTTGGAGCGCGAAGTCGCCGTACTTGAAGTACGCCAGCAGCCCCAGGTTGATCGCAAGGCTCGTGAGCAGCATCGCCTTGCGCCGTCGCTCGTGGGTGGACTCGAACAGCTTCCGCGCAATGAACCAGTCGGCGACCGTTGATATCCACAGCAACAGGACGAAGGGCGGGTTCCAGGCCGCGTAGAAGACATAGCTCGCGAGGAGGAGGAATGTCTTCTTGGTACGCCACGACCGCCCGCTGTAACGAACGGCGATCGTGACCGCCAGGAAGACGACGAACGTGTACGAGTTGAAGATCATCGCACCGCCCCGGGTTGTGTCGCTGGGGGGTTGCCCGTGCGTCCAGGTCCAGCCGTCGGACAAATGGATCGAAGAGCGAGTCGGTTCATCGTAAGCAAGTCAGTCCGTTCGAACGGGTGCCAAGTGGCAGTTCACAGTTTCGTTGTCCTCAGCTCCAACGAAGCCGCACCGTGGCGTCTCATAGCAACAATGCGTTGCGTCTGCGATGCGGGCTGGTCTGCCAGAGATCCGACCGAACTGGGCACAGGGGAGCCGTCCGCTGACGCGCCGCAGATTCGACCCAGGTTGGCGCTTGGGTTCCCGCCCCGAAGTTGCGCGCGTGTCACGTAGGAGAGGCCGGCCGGCGAGCGACCGAGCCGTCGCGCTTCCCTACTCCGAGCAGAGCGGCTTGAGGCTGAGCGACCAACCCTCGAACTGCGCGTAGAACTCCATCACAGTCATGTTCCATTCCGCGATAGACTCATCGTCTCGTGCAATGAAGTTGCCGAAACTGGCAACGGAATAGAAGAGTTCGTTCTCGGTCACCGGCGTCTCTTGCCACTCGATTTCACGCGCGGGTCGGTAGTAGCGGGATAACTGTCCGGTGGGTTGAAAAGGCAGCAGGATCTTTCCTGCTTCGAGGCCGAAACTCGACCCCCGGTCACCCGTGAACACCATTTGGTAGCGGTCGGCACCTTCGACAGACGGCCAGACGTACACGGCTCCGGCTGACCTCAAGATACTGGGGCCCCCGTTGTCCATTGCGTTGCTGGTGCGCACCAAACGAGCTTCAACAGGGTCCAGGTCTTCATCGCAGCCAGTCGTGACGTTGACCGTCGCTTCGGCTTCGCCGACGGATACTCGGTTCATGCCCTCAATGGCGAAAACCTGGACGAAAACGGTGTCGACACCGCCTTCTTCCACATCGTCGGCCACGTACTGGATCATCGCAGAACTGGACGTGATCGAGTTTCCCTCCTGGTTCGTGCTGGTCCTGCGCAGTGTGCCGTACTGGCCGGTCGTTGAGTAGCGGTACTCGAACACCTGAGCGTCTCCGGCTGCCGGCACAGAGGTGGTCAAGGTGCGCGTCGCGGTCGTGGCGACGTCGGAGTTGCCAGGCTCGAGCCGCACAACTGAGTCGATCGCATCCACCTGCCACACATCGGCCATGTTCGACATGGCGATCGCCCCACCCACGGCGGAGGCATCGAATGCCGCCGCCACGAGATCCACTGCACCGGTAATCGCGACAAACTTGGCGGCAGCCGTCGATGCGCGTGAGTAGGCGGCATCTCCGGCCTCAGTGCTCAAGTCAAAGAACACCTCGAGCGTCAACGCAAGCAGGGCATCGCGAAACGTGGCGCTGCCCAAGATCGCATCTCGGGCCTCCTCGAACGCACCGCGCATGTCGCCCCGTTCCGCCTTCTCCCAAATCGTAAAATACTGGGTCGTGACGATCTTGATGAAATCACCCACGACGCTCTGGGCCAACTCCGCGTTGAGGTAGCGATCCAAGTCGCTGGCAGGGACAAGGAACTGGAGAATCATCGGCAAGATCAGCTCTTTGATCACAAACTCGCGGGTGATCTGAACCTGCTTGTCGATCTCCGCCGTGGTCAGCTGGTCGAGATCGCCACGGCGCGCTCCGGGGCCCACGACGGCGACCCGGTACAGTGTCTTTTCGACGCCTTCGACGTTGGGCAGATTCACTGGGCGAACGCTGCGAGGCACGTAGGCAACGTTTTGGCTCTGCGAGAGGCCTCCTGGCTCGAGCGTGCCAGCAAGGATCTGCGCCACCGTGTCTACCGCGCCCTTGAGTGCCTGCACTGACGGGATCGGAAGCTCCGCCACATTCGCTGGGCTCTCCGTTCGGTTCCCGTTCTCGTCGAACGTGGCAACGCGATCGAAAAACGCGAACGCTTGCCGTCGGAAGCGGTTGGCGATGGTGACGTCATCGAGGCCGGTGACGATATTCAGGTCGATGCCACTGGAACCGGAAGTGGGGGTGACCAAGATCAGGCTCTGCTGGTTCGAGCCGACTGAACCCAAGCCCGCATGCTCGTAGAGAGCTAAGGAGGCTTCCGATATCTCGTCTTGTAGAGCCCCGTCTTCCTGCGCCAACCCTTCGGGGTTTGCGATAAGGGCATCCTCGAGGGACCCGACCACATCGTCGAGTTCCGCCACATCGGCGAGGGCGTCTTGCAGCGCCGCGTGATGGTCGTACGGGGCGATGAAGGCGTTCGCGCCGAAGAACACCAACACTTCAGCCGTGGACCGCGTTGACAAAGTCGAAGCGTCTGGGCCAAACCAACCCATCAGAAGAGGTTCACCCGTCGCGGATACGGCCACGGCGAGCTGGCGGGCACCCTCTGTGGTCTCGAGATCGAACGAGCCATCGGCGGCGACAACCGCTGCGCCCCGAGCATTGAGCACTTCCGCTGCGGTCAGTCCACCGGGAAGCTCGACCTGACCCGACACGGTCTCGTATGAGACACCGTCCCCGGATCCTCCGCAGGAAAGCGCCAACCCGAACGCAATAGTGAGCAACATGGGTAGTGTACGAGAGCGCGGCGGCGGCGATTTGGCCATGAGGTACCCTACTCTAGGCGTCCTCAGGTCGCTACGGTGGTGTCTTGGCGAAACCAGGCTGGCCGTGTTCCGCCGAAAGCCCGTCGGCCCTCCTATTTTCGGCCCCGACCGTTCCTTCACTTCCGCGGCTGGCGCGCCGGGGGAAGATGGCTTCGAAACCGCTCGCTTCTGAGGACTTGGCGACCGGGGATCAGTCGGACGTGACCGCGGCTTGGATTCGACGCTGTGTATCCGATTGGGGGTGCGAGGTGTCGACGCGCAGGAGCGTTTCCGCTTCGCTTGGGTCGACCGGTTCGTAGTGGGCGGCGAAGGTGTCGAGCAGGTCGGCCCGTGCGTCGCTTTCGTGGGTACCGCCGCGGTCGCGGGCGAGGAGGCGTGTCCGGCGTATGTCCCGGGGGGCACTCGCCTCGATGAACACGAACGGCACGCCCTGGCGTTCTGCGACCGCGCGGATCGTTGCCCTGAGCCCCTGACTTCGGAACGAAGCGTCGACCACGACCGGGCGCCCTGACTCGAGGATGACCTCGGCACGTCGACAGAGTTCAGCGTACACACGTTGCGTCGCGCTGTCTGCGTAGTTGCCCGACCACGCCTCGCTTTCGATGGAGTCGGTCGGTCTCGCGCCGGCCATGTGCTTTCGCGTGCGGTCGGAGCTGAGCACGGGCGCGGCCAACAGGCTCCCCGCGTACGCGGCGACGGTGCTCTTGCCGCTCGCGATCATGCCGCCCACGGCGACCAGGCGGGGGGGCTCGAGGGGAGGGCGCTCGAACGCGAGAGAGAGAAGAAAGTAGCGTCGCGCTTCTCTCCTGGCGCGCTCCCTCGATGCGTCGGACGCAGCGGTGTCGCGTGCGAGCAAGAGGGCCACTTTGCCCCGCACGAAGGCGCGATAGCTCTCGTAGAAGTTGACCACGGAGTAGAGGTCGTAGTCGTCGGTCTCATGGGCGTAGCGCGCGAGGAAGTGCTCCGCGAGGTCGGCCCGGCCATGCCACGCGAGGTCCATCGATAGAAACGCGATGTCGGCGCAGACGTCGGCGAAACGAAACCGTTCATTGAACTCGATGCAGTCGATGATCGCGAGGGAGCCGTCCGGCTGAAAGTAGACGTGCTCGAGCCGGAGGTCGCCGTGCCCGTCACGCACTCTTTGGGCGGCGATCCGGGCGTCGAAGCGGGCCGTCTCGCCGAGGACTTCGAGTTGCCACGCCTCGACTTCCTGGCATTCCTCGGGGCTCAGGTAGCCTTCGATTGTGCTTCTCGTTTGCGCGAAGTTCTCGCGAACGTTCTTTCGGATTGCGTCCACCTGCCCATACCGGCCGGTCTCGTCGTCGCATCTGGCACGGGCGTGAAACGCAGCGACGGTCGTGGCAAGCCGGTGGATGTCGTCGATACCCAGTTCTCCGGCTTCGAGGCGGCGATCGGCCCGGTGCGCATC
>JBATTM010000662.1:0-8110 GCA_049670545.1 Polyangiales bacterium | reverse complement strand
GCTCGGTGGCGTGTGCCGCGACCTGCACACGGCGGACTTCCTAATCGGCGCGATCGGCGGCTGGTTGACACCGGTCTGGGTTCCCGCGGTCGTCTTCGTGCTGGCCGCGCTCGTGAGCTTCGCGACGGGGACTTCGTGGGGCACCATGGCGATCCTGTTTCCGTTAGTGGTGCCGCTTGCCCATGAGCTCGCACCTGGGAACGAAGGCATCCTTTTCGGGACCGTGTCCTCGATCCTCGCGGGGTCAGTATGGGGCGATCACTGCTCTCCAATTTCGGACACGACGATCCTCAGTTCGATGGCGACGAGTTGCGACCATATGGACCACGTGCGTACGCAGTTGCCCTATGCCTTGCTCGTGGGCTTGGTCAGTTTGGGGTGTGCAGAGCTTCCTGTGGCGGCCGGTTGGTATGGGCCGTGGGTGGGCTTGATCATCGGTGCCGTCGTGATGATCGTCGGATTCGAACTACTCAGTCGTCCTGTCGTGCGCGACCCGGCGTGACACGATTGCACCCTCAACCAGTCGTTCGCGAAGCGAGCGTTTTAGCACTTTCCCGCTCAGCCCCTGCGGGAGCGTGTCGACGAATGCGTATGCGCGCGGCACCTTGATCGGTGCGAGCCGCTCCCGCATCCAGGCGTCGAGCGCCTCGGGAGAGGGTGGACCTTCAGATACCACCACCGCGACGATCTCTTCGCCGTAGTAGTCGTCCGGAACGCCAACGACTGCGGCCTCCTGGATGTCGGGGTGTGCGCCCAGGGCGTCTTCGACTTCGAAAGGGTAGATGCTGTGGCCGCCGCGAAGAATGAGATCCTTGCTTCGACCCACGAGCGTGAGACGGCCCGCGGAATCGACGAACCCGACGTCGCCAGTGTGAAGCCAACCGTCACGGGTTGCCTCTGCGGTCGCGGCGGGGTCGTCGAGATAGCCCGCCATCACGTTCTGCCCGCGAATGAGCACTTCGCCCCGAGACCCCGCCGGGACTTCTTGGCTGGCGTCGTCGACGATACGGAGTTCGACTCCAGCGACGGGTGCGCCGACCGAGCCCGGCACGGCGTCGTCCGGGGGTGCGTTGATCGTCGAGAACGTTGCCTCGGTGAGTCCGTACCCCTGCCGAACTGGCGCGCCGAGTTGTGCTTCGGCGCGCAGGCGAACGTCTTCGACGAGCGGAGCACCCGAGCTCATGCACCAGCGGAGGGTCGGGGGCGGAACCTCGGGGTCCGCGTTGGCCCAGGCGACGAACATCGTCGGGACCCCTGGTAGCCAGGTGACCCCGTACTCGCGGCAGAGGGCGAGGGCTTTGCCGGGAGAGAACCGAGGTGAGAAGATGGTCGACGCCCCCGCACAGAACGGAGCCAGCAATGTCATCCGAATTCCGTACGAGTGGGTGAGTGGGAGAACGCCCAACACCCTGTCGGTCGCCTTTAGACGGAGCGTGCGCTCCACGAGTGCCGCTGTGTGTCGACGGAGTGACTCGTGCGTGATGCAGACCCCTTTCGCGGAACCCGTGGTGCCCGACGTGTACAGGATCATCGCGATCTCATCGGCATGCGAGTCGACAGGGGCAAAGGGACCGTCCCCGCACTCGATCGCGTCGTCGACGGAAATGATGGTGGTCTCCGTCTGTGCCAGTGCTTGGCTCTGTCGACCGAGCGAAAGATGCGCGGCATCGCAAAGAAGCGCCTTGCATCCCGCGTGCTGAAGGCGGAACGCGACTTCGCGTGGGGTGGACATCGCTGGCACTGGCAGCGTCGCGCATCCGGCGTAAACCGCACCGAACCATGCCGCCACGAAATCGAGGCCGTTGTCGGTGCAGATCGCTACACGATCCCCGCTCTTGATTCCGCGCCGTCCAAGTGAAGCCGCCACGGCGGAGGCGCTGGCATCCAGGTCGCCATAGCGACAGGCCAGCCCGTCACGACCCGCGTCCACGATGGCGGTGCGGGCAGGCTCCCGGACGGCCCGGTCGTGGAGGAGTTCGCCGATGTTGGCGTTCATCGTTCCCAATCTAGCATGGGGTTCGCCACTGGACGGCGCTGAGCGTCGCGGTACGATCGTCCGCATGCCGAGCGCCAAAGCCATTGTCATTCGTGAACCGGGGGGACCTGAGGTGTTGGAGGTGGGCAAGGTCGACCTACCCGAGCCTTCAGCGACGCAAGTCCTGGTGCAGGTCAAGGCTGCGGGCCTCAATCGCGCCGACTGTCTTCAACGCCGTGGCTTCTATTCGGCACCGCCAGGCGTGCCTGCGGAAGTTCCCGGACTCGAGTTCGCAGGCACCATTGCGGCGGTCGGCTCGGATGCCGGTGATTGGGCGGTGGGCGATCGCGTGATGGGGATCGTGGGCGGTGGAGGCATGGCCGAGCTCGTCGTCACCGAAGGCCGCGAACTCATGCAGGTGCCGGCATCGCTCTCTCTCGAAGAGGCGGCCGCGATCCCCGAGGCGTTCCTCACGGCGTACGACGCCATCGTGCTTCAGGGTGGCCTTTCCACTGGAAACGCAGTGCTCCTTCATGCAGTGGCAAGCGGGATCGGAACGGCCGGCATTCAACTTACGACCGCACTTGGCGCGACTTCGGTCGGCACATCGCGCACGGCAGACAAGCTCGAACGATGCGCAGCCCTCGGCCTCGACCACCCGATCCTCGTCGATGAAGGCGAGTTCGCTGCCAAGGTGCTCGAGGTCGTGCCGAGCGGTATCGACGTGATTCTCGATACGGTGGGCGCCGCGTACCTCGGGCAGAACGTGAAAATCATGGCGAAGCGAGGCCGTATCATCGTCATCGGTTTGATGGGCGGCGTCCGCGGCGAACTCCCGCTCGGGGCACTCCTCGCCAAGCGTGGCTCGATCCACGGCTCCGTCCTTCGGAGTCGCACATCGGACGAAAAAGCGGAGCTCACCTCCCGCTTCTCTACGGACATGCTTCGCAAGTTCGAAGAAGGGACCCTGCGCCCCATCATCGACGAAACCCTGCCCATGACCGAAGTGCAAACCGCCCACACCCGGATGGACGCCAACCAAACCTTCGGGAAGCTCGTCCTGACCTGGGCGTAAAAAGGGGACAGTCCCCTTTTTCGGAGTTCGCTCTTACCGCTCCAGCGCCTGCAGGATGTAGTTGGGCAACGCAAACGCCGCTCGATGGATCTCTGTGTTGTAGGCTCTCGAGCCTTGAGAGATCGTGGCCTGACGGATCGGATCCGCATGAAGTGGCGTGCCCATGTTGGAGCACCAGGTCCAGCTCCAGGTTCCAGTTCCGTAGAGAGGTACGGGACCCGTGTAGGGATGCACCTCGGCGAATCGTGTCCGGAGTTTGTGCTGGGTTTCCACGAAGGTGTTCATCATGAGGAATGGCGACGCGCTCTGAAGCGCGAGTACTCCGTCCGGCGCCAATATGCGCTTGCATCCATCGTAGAACGCCTCGTCGAATAGCGCGGCCCCGGGCCCGACGGGGTCGGTTCCATCGATCAGGATCACGTCATACTTTGGATCGTCCGTTCGCTTCACGTAGTCGACCCCGTCGATGAAACGTACGTCCAGCCGAGCGTCGTCCCACGCCGTTCCGATGCGCGGCAGGTGCGCCTTCGACGCCTCGACCACCATCTCGTCGAGTTCGATCATGACGCACTCATCGACTGTCGGATGACGCAGCACCTCACGCACCGTGCCACCGTCGCCACCCCCGATGACCAGGACTCGGCGAATCCGCGGTGCACTGGTCAGCGCAGGGTGCACCAACATCTCATGGTAGAAAAATTCATCGGCTTCGCTCGTCATGAATACGCCGTCGATGACCAGCACACGCCCGAAACCCGAGGTCTGGATGATCTCGATCTGCTGATACTCGCTGCGCTCCGAGTACAGAGTCTCCTCTACGCGAAGGCCGAAGCGGGTGTGATCCTCGAAGGTCTCATCGTACCAAACGCCCATGCGTCAACTCCTCGAAGCGATGCCGGCTATAGCCCCAGTTGTAGTTGACGGCCACCGACGAAGGGGAGCTCTAGCGGTTCACGCTGCCGCGCGACCAGAAGCTTGGTGCCTCGATGCCCGAGCGCGGCCTCGGCCGAAGCGCGCGCAAGCCGCATGCTGTTGTTGGTCTCCGAAAGATGCATCAGTACGACCCAGGACGGTGCATGCGAGAGCTCCGCGAGAAGATCGCTTGCTTGCTCGTTCGAAAGGTGCCCGTGAGGACCGCCAACCCGCTGCTTCAGAGAGGGTGGGTACGGCCCGATCTTGAGGAGTTCGGCATCGTGATTGCTCTCGAGGAGGAGTGTGTCGCATCGCTCGAGGAAGCGGCCAAGGCCGTTGGGCACATGCCCGAGGTCGGTCACCAATCCCACCGAAGTAGCATGCGTCTCGAAGACGAGGGCGACCTGTGGTGCGTCATGCGGGACGGTTCGACTGCGAATGGTGATATCCCCGATCTGGAAGCTGCGCCCCGGGATGAATCGGGTTATTGGGGTGCCCGCGCGAAGCCGCAGCGAGGCGGCGGTGGAGGCAGTCGCGTAGACGGGGCAACTCAACCGCGAGGCATAGACTGACGCGTGTGCGGCGTGATCTCCGTGCTCATGGGTAATGAGCACTGCAGAGATTGCAGGCGGAGTCCTTCCGAGTGCCTCGAACCGTGCCACGAGTCGGCGATGAGAGAGCCCAGCGTCCACGACGATGTTGGTCGTATCGGACTCCAAGAGAAGTACATTCCCCTCGCTCCCGCTTCCGAGGATCGTTACCCGCACAGTCGACCTAGAGCACACGAGAGATCGCTTGGCAAGGACGTTCACTTGCCACCCGACCCGATCGGGGTGACAGTTCGGCCGTGAGCGAAGCACCGAATCCGACGTATGACAGTCTGCTCTTCGTTTCCTTTGGGGGACCCGAGCAACGCGATGACGTCATCCCGTTTCTCGAGAACGTAGTCCGTGGCAAGAAGGTACCCAAGGAGCGACTCGCCGAAGTCGCGGAGCACTACTACCACTTCGAAGGAAAGAGCCCGATCAACGATCAGAATCGCGCGTTGATCGCAGCGCTCGAGAAAGAGCTCACCTCCGCCGAAATCGATCTTCCAGTCTATTGGGGCAACCGGAACTGGCATCCGATGTTGACCGATGTGCTCGAGCAGATGAAGAAGGACGGGAAGAAGAAGGCGCTCGCGTTCGTCACCTCTGCGTACAGCAGCTACAGCGGTTGCCGCCAGTATCGAGAAAACATCGAGCGTGCGCGGAAAGAAGTCGGCGACGGCGCCCCTGAAGTCGACAAGATCCGGGTATTCTACAATCACCCCGCATTCATCGAGGCCAGTGTCGACGGCCTGCTTGCGGCCCTCGAGACGCTACCGAAAGAACGCCGCGAGGCAGCCCGCATCGCGTTCACGGCCCACAGCATTCCATGCGCGATGTCGGAGACGTCCGACTACGCAGCGCAGCTCGAAGAGACCGCGCGGCTGGTGGCCGAGGGCGCCCGAAACGACCGATGGCAGTTGGTCTTCCAGAGCCGAAGCGGGCCGCCCCACATCCCGTGGCTCGGGCCCGACATTCTCGAACATCTCGACGCTCTCTCCCAGATTGGTGTAAAAGACGTCGTCGTTGCGCCGATCGGGTTCCTTTCCGACCATATGGAGGTCGTGTGGGATCTCGACGTCGAAGCGCGGAACCACGCGAGCAATCTCGGCATCACGCTCACCCGCGCGGGCACGGTCGGAACGCACCCCTCGTTCGTTGCGATGATCCGTGAGCTCATCGAGGAACGGCTTGGGCGGACCACCACGCGTCAGGCGGTCGGAAAGCGCGGGCCTTCGCACGACACATGCCCTCCCGACTGCTGTCAATATCAGCCGCGCGTATCGAGGCCTCCGGGAGCATCCTGAGCGCGAGAGAAACCGGTCGCTACTCGGGATCTGCGAACGACGGGTCGCGCTTCATCATGTTGGCTTGAACAGCCTCCATCTGATTGGGGCTGCCCATGAGCGTCACCTGCAAATCGGTCTCGAGTTTGAGCGCATCCGCCCGCGAGAGCTCGGCCGCTTCGTTGAGGAGCGTCTTGCCGGCTCGTATCGCCTCGGGTGACTTGCTCGCGATGAGCTTCGCCATCTCGATCGCATCGCGAAGCGGGTCGTCGGACACCTTCGTGGCGAGGTTTAGCGCGACGGCTTCCGTTCCGGAGAATATGCGGCCCGTGAACGTGAGTTCCTTCGCGCGGTCGAGAGGGATCAGTCGCAGCAGCGTCTGCGTGATGCTCATGTCGGGCACGAGCCCCCACTTGACCTCCATCACGGACAGCTTGGCGTCTGGGGCCACGATGCGAATGTCGGCACCGAGCGCAATCTGAAAGCCGCCGCCATACGCGACGCCATGAATCGCGGCGATCACAGGAGCAGGGACTTCTTGCCACACCCATGCGGCGCGCTGGGCGACGTTCGCGGGGCTTTCGTCGCCGCGTTGCAGGAGTCGATTGCTCGTCGTTGGCCCGCCCATGAACGACTGGAAGTCCAGGCCAGCGCAAAACCCTTTGCCCTCACCGTGCAACACCACCGCTCGAATGCTGTTGTCCGCGGCGACACGCGTCCCCGTCTCGATCAAGCTGTCGAACATGGCAATGTCGAGCGCGTTGCGTTTGTCCGGGCGTGAGAGCCGAACTGTGGCGATACCGTTGTCGATGGCGAGTTGGACTCTATCGGACATGCAACCTCCTCGGACGCGATCAGCTGAACACGACCGTCTTGTTGTCGTAGACCAACACGCGATCGTCAAGGTGCCATCGAACTGCCCGGGCCAGCACGACCTTCTCGAGGTCGCGACCCTTTCTCACCAGATCCTGCACGGAATCGCTGTGGGAAGAGCGCACGACATCTTGCTCGATGATCGGTCCTTCGTCTAAATCTGCAGTAGCGTAATGCGCGGTTGCACCGATCAGTTTCACTCCCCGCTCGTATGCCCGTTGGTACGGTTTGCTCCCCATGAACGCAGGCAAGAATGAATGATGGATGTTGATCACCTGGTTGGAATACGCCGTTAGGAATTCCTTCGTGAGGATCTGCATGTATCGCGCGAGGACGATCAAATCGATGTCAGCCGCCTGAAGCAGCTCGATCGCCGCGTCTTCTTGTGCGCGCTTGGTGTCTTTCGTGATCGGCAAGTGGTGGAATGGGATCCCGAACTGCTCGGCGATCGGTTGCAAGTCAGCGTGGTTGCTGATGATCAGAGGGATGTCGGCAGAAAGCTCCCCAGACTTCTGGCGGAGAATTAGATCGTAGAGGCAATGGTCGTACTTCGAGACGAAGATAGCCATGCGCGATCGGCGGTCCGAATCGGTGAGTCGCCAGGTCATCGAGAACCGATCTGCGACCTCGCCGATCGCGGTTTCGACGCTCTGACGATCGGTGTGAAGCTCGGAATGGTCGAACTCGATTCGCTGGAAGAACTGCCCCGCGATGGGATCGGTGTGCTGATCCGCGTGCAGAATGTTGGCGCCGTGGCCGTACAGCACCTGGGCCAGTGCTGCGACCAGGCCTTTGCGGTCAGGGCAGCATACCAAAAGTGTGGCGGTGTTTTCCACGGCGCCTCGTTCTAGCGGGTAGGGGAGCGTTCGCCAAGGGGCGATTGCCGACTACCGACTCAGGCGCTCCATGGCATCCCCGAAAATGTAGACGAGCTGCAGGACGCCGGCAGCCGTTCCGAGTGCGGCGCCGGCGACGATGAGCTTCCACTCGTCTTGCTGAAACGCTGGCCGGAGCACGCCCTCGTAGCTCGCTCGATCGAGGGCGCCCATGCGCCGCTCGAGCTCGCCTTGGAGGTCCACGGACTCCCCCGCAAAGGTGTGAAAGAACCCTCCCGGCTTCGGCCATTCTTCGTGGATTCGTGCGAACATCTCTCGGCGAAGGGCAGGTCGGTCCGCCTCCGGGAGCACCAAAGACGCCATCGGGTGGGCCTCGTACTTCGAGATGAGTTCGCCGAGCCGTCGCTCGACGATGGACGACATGCGGTCGGCACCGGAGCTATTCATGACCGAGGTCACGATGTTGTCAGCGTTGAGCACGCGTGTGGCCACCGTGTTCCCGAACGCGGTCGCGACCTCTCGCTGTCGTTTGTGGAACAGCCCCTGAATCGTGAGAGGTCCAATCT
>JBATTM010000661.1:0-12282 GCA_049670545.1 Polyangiales bacterium | reverse complement strand
GATACGTCCTGTGGTACGTGGTGCTTCGGGGTATGACGACAACCCGCGCGGCCGTGGTTCAACTCGCGGTCCCGGTCCTCGCGGCGTTGGGTGGGGTCACATTCCTTTCGGAGAGGGTCGATCAGCGGCTTGCGCTCGCCTCGGCGCTGATCCTCGGTGGGATCGCGATCGCGATCTGGGGTCGACGACCCGGCATGCTTGCGTCGCCCCCGCCAAGCGTGGACTATCCGAGCGACCATGACCGACACCAGTAAAACCTGGCCTCGAGGGATGCCGAGCGTGGGCCAGCGCGCGGCCCGAACCCGAACCGTGGGCCCTCAGGACATCGAACGCTTCACGGAAATCTCCGGCGACCGCAACCCACTGCACTACGATCTGGAGCTCGCGAAGCAGACTCGCTTTGGAGAGATCGTGGTTCAAGGCGGGATCACGAGCGCGATCCTCAACGCGGTGGTCGCGGAGGAACTGCCAGGGGCCGGCACGGTGTTCCTTCAGGTGAATTGGAGCTTCAAGGCTCCCGTTCGCCCGGGGGACGAGATCACCGGTGCCGTCGAGGTCCTCGAGGTGCGCGCCGACAAGCCGATCACCAAGTTGGCGACGTCGGTCACCAGAGGCGATGGCACGGTGGTCCTCGAGGGAGACGCGGTCTGTTACACGATGCCGCTCCCCGTGTGATGCAGGTGTCCGTGCACGCCGATCTGCTAGCCTCTGGGCATGAAGCGCCGGTTCGTTGCGTGTCTGCTTTTCGTTCTCTTCGCGTCGTCCTGCCATTCGATGAAGTCGACGGGTCCCGCCCGGCAGCAGCGCATCTCGGACTGCTTGAGCCGCTGCGCAGGCGAACCCGAGTCCCCGCCCACGACGGCCTACGAACTGGCGCCGAGTCAAAAGGGAGATGCCCGCTCCCCGTGTGAGAAGCAGTGCTACGCGATCCCTTGATACGCTCTTAGTGCGCCGCGCCCCAGCTCGCACCCCACCCGGCCTCGACCGGGAGCGGGACGGAGAGCGGGACCGCGTGCTCCATTCGGTCACGAACCAGCCGCTCGAGTGGCTCTCGCTCATCCTCGGGCACTTCGAAGACGAGTTCATCGTGCACCGTGAGAACCATCCGACTTCGCAGGTCGCCGCGCTCAATGTCGCGTTGAATCTGAACCATGGCGACCTTCATGATGTCCGCGGCGGTGCCTTGGATGGGGGTGTTGCGCGCGATGCGCTCGGCGGCCGCGCGGAGGTTGTGGTTGCGGCTCCTGATATCGGGCAGAGATCGCCGGCGTCCGAGCAATGTGGTGACGAACCCGTTGGCGTTCGCCTGTTCCACCACCTCGTCGAGGAATGCCTTGACCCCGGCATACTGATCGAAGAATGCATCGATGTAGCGCTTCGCTTCGCTTCGCTCGATTTTTAGATTCTGCGCGAGGGCGAACTGGGTCTGACCATAGATGACGGCGAAGTTGACGGTCTTGGCCTGGCCACGCATGTCCTTGGTCACCTCGCCCGGCTGGACGCCGAAGAGGGCACACGCAGTCTGCAGATGGACGTCGTCGCCCTTCGAGAATGCCTGGACGAGCGCCGGGTCTCGGCTGAGGTCCGCCAGGACCCGAAGCTCGATCTGAGAGTAGTCGGCCGAGAGCATCGACCACCCAGCCTCCGGCACGAAAGCGTCACGGACCTTGCGGCCCATGTCGGTCCGAATCGGGATGTTCTGCAGGTTCGGGTCGCTCGATGAGAGGCGGCCTGTCGCGGCGACGAGTTGGTTGTAGCGCGTGTGGATCCGCCCGGTGTCGGGATTGACCTCGGCGGGCAAAGCGTCGAGATACGTGCTCTTGAGCTTCGAAATTGAACGGTATTCTAGGATTGCCGCGGGGAGCGGGTGCATGACCGAGAGCTGTTCTAGTACCGTTTGGTCGGTGGAACGGGCCGTCTTGGTCTTCTTGATGACCGGAAGCTCGAGCTCATCGAACAAGATGGTCTCGAGCTGTCGCGGCGAGGCCACATTGAACTCATGGCCCGCGAGGTCGGTGCATTGCGTGCGAAGGCGCTCGAGTTCAATCCCGGCTTCGTGAGAGAGGCGCGTCAGGAGCTCGCTGTCGACCTGAATCCCATCGAGCTCCATCGTCGCCAGCACGCCCGCGAGCGGAAGCTCGATGTCGTAGAACAACCTCCGAAACTCCCCTTCGTGCATGCGCGGTGTCAGAAGTGCACTGAGGCGAAACATGAAGTCTGCGCGCTCGTTTGCATAGGGGGCCACCGCCTCGATCTCGGTTTCGTCCCATGTGAGGGCCTTCTTGCCCTTCCCCCGGACGGACTCCTCGGGGGCGAGCTGGCCATCTAGTTCTTGACGGGCGACGTCCTCGAGTTGGTGGGCGTGCCGGGCTGGGTCGAGAAGATAGCTTGCGAGCGTGGGGTCGAACACGACGCCTCGAACCGTGACCCCGCGGCGCGCCCAGAACACCGCTTCTCGTTTCGCCAGAGCCAGCTTCGGAATCAGCGAGTTCTCGAGAAGCGGCTGGAGCACGGAGCCCGCGGACTCCCAGGTCAGATGGTCCGGCGCACCGATGTAGCGGTGACCGAGCGGGACGTATGCGCTCACGCCCTCGAGCCAGCTCAGCGAGATCCCCACGAGCTCGGCGCGCATCGGGTCCTCGATGTCGAGCACCGTATAGAAAGAGAGTGTGCCGACCTCCCGGATGGCCTTCGCGACGCGCCGAAGGTCCTCGGGTGAGGTGATGGTTTCGTAATGCCCTACCGTGGCGGGCGCTGGATCGAGCTGCGCGATCAACCGCGTGAACTCGAGTTCGTTGAACAGGCTTCGAAGGGTTGCCGTGTCGCTTCCGTCGTAGGCCGTAGAAATCGGATCCCCTGCGATCGGCACGTCCTCGCGCAGGGTCACCAAATCTCGCGACGTCTCGGCTTCGGCGCGATGCGCTAGCAGCTTCTCCTTGAGCGACTTTCGGGTGATCTCCTCGACGTGCTCGTAGATGCCTTCGAAGCTGCCCCACTCTTGTAGCAACTTCGACGCCGTCTTCTGTCCGACGGAGGGGACACCGGGGACGTTGTCCGAACTGTCCCCCATCAATGAGAGGAGGTCCCGCACTTGCGCAGGTTCGACGCCAAACTTCTCACGGGTCTCCGCCGGGCCAAACACCTTGTCGCGCATCGTGTCGTACATGACGACGTCTGGCCCCACGAGTTGGAGCAGATCTTTGTCCGCGCTCACGATGACGACACGCAGACCCTTCTCTCGAGCGCGCGAGACCAGCGTCGCGATGATGTCATCGGCCTCGTACCCAGACGCCTCGATCGGATGCATTCCCCACGCCTCGACGATCTCGCGAACGCGGATCATCTGCTGGCGGAGGTCCGGCGGCGCCGGCGGCCGATTGGCTTTGTACTCGGGATACAGATCCTTGCGAAACGATCCGTCTCGGGAGTCCATCGCGACGATCACGCCCTTGGGGTCGCGCTCGCGCAGGAGCTTCAGCAGCATGCCGGCCACCCCAGCCACGGCATGGGTCGGCTCCCCCTTGCTATTCGAGAGCGGTGGAAGGGCGTGGTACGCGCGAAACACGTACGAGCTGATATCGATCACATAGATCGCCTCAGGGTCCCCTTTCTTTGGCAACACCTCCGCCATGCGCCGGGGACCATCCAACGGTCGCACCCACCGGTCAAGGTGCTATGACCTTGCACGCCGTCTTCGGCCCGTGCTACGCGCCCGGCCGTACTGCCCATGTTCGAGACGCTCACCAAAGGATTCCGCAACGCCCGCAATCGCCTTTCCGGCGTGACCGAGCTGAGCGAAGAGAATATCGACCAGGCGCTACGAGACGTTCGGCTCTCGTTGCTGGAAGCGGACGTCGAGTTCAGTGTCACGAAGGCGTTTCTCGCCAGCGTCAAAGAGCAAGCGATTGGCCAGGTCGTCCAAACGCAAGCCAAGACGAAGGGGCGGAAGGTCAAGATCGGGCCCGCCGAGCAGTTCGTGAAGATCTGCCAAGACGAGCTCGAGTCGATGATGGCGTTCGAAGGCGAGCCCATCGAGTTCGCGCGAAAGCCCAAGCCGACTGGAATCATGATGGTCGGACTCCAGGGCTCGGGGAAAACGACGACTGCCGCCAAGTTGGCGAGGCTCCTCGAGACCAGCCACGCACGAAAGCCGTTGCTGGTCGCCGCCGACATTGCCCGCCCTGGCGCAATCGAGCAGCTTCAAGTCCTTGGCGAACAGATCGATGTGCCGGTGTTTTCGATCCCAGGAGGGATCCCGGTCGAGATTTGCAAGCGCGGGCTTGCTGAGGCGAAGCGCCTCAAGTGCGACACCGTCATCTACGATACTGCAGGGCGCCTCGCGATCGACGAACCGTTGATGCAGGAGTTGACCGACATTCGTTCCTCCGTCGAGCCACAGAACTTGTTTCTCGTCGTTGATGCGATGATCGGCCAGGACTCGGTGAAGACCGCGAAAGCGTTCCATGACCGGCTCGACCTGGGCGGCGTGATTCTCACCAAACTCGATGGTGACGCCCGCGGCGGCGCGGCGATCTCGATCAAGAACGTGACCGGGACCGCCGTGAAGTTCGTCGGCACCGGGGAGACGCTCGACCGGCTCGAAGAGTTCCGCGCGGACGGCATGGCGAGCCGAATCCTCGGGATGGGCGACGTCGTCGGCCTCATGAAGGACTTTGAAGACGTCGTCGACGAGAAGAAGGCGGAAGAAGACGCCAAGCGCATGCTGCGCGGTCAGTTCACGCTCGACGACTTTCTCGAGCAGCTTCAGATGCTTCAGAACATGGGGCCGCTGCAGGACATGCTCGACAAGCTCCCCTTCTTCGCCGACAGCGTTCCTGACGGCTTTCAAGTCGATGAGCGGGAGATCGGCCAAATCAAGGCCATCGTCAGTTCGATGACGCGGCAGGAACGTGCCGAGGCCAAGCTGTTCCAGAAACAGCCGACTCGGGTAGCGCGTGTCGCGAAGGGTTCTGGGACGACGGAGAAGCAGGTCGGAGAAATTCTGCAGCGTTTCTCGTTCATGCAGCAGATGATGGGCAGCATCGGCTCACAGGCCGGGATGCTGTCCAAGATTCCCGGCATGAAGCAGCTCGCACAGGCCAATCGCCTGCGCGATGCGATCCAAGGCGGCGGTCTTGAAGGGAACCCCATGATGTCGAACCTCGCCGACTCACTTCTGCAGGCTGCGGTCGCCGAGCAGGGCGGCGCGGCGCAGGGGCCCAGTCCCAAGAGCGCGGCCGCCAAGCAGAAGAAGAAGTCGAAGCGCAAGATGCAGAAGAAGTCGCGCCGCAAGTCGCGCCGCTAGGGCCGCTCATGCCCGCAAGACTCGGCCTGTTCGTACTTCTCGCGGGCACCCTGAGCGGGTGCACGACCAACGGGCCCACTCCCATCCCCTCGCACGAAGAAGAGCACGCCGCGGGCTTGCCGGTCCTTCGAGTCGTGCAAACCAGCACTCCCCCACGCCTCGACGGGGACCTCTCTGACGGTGCCTGGCGCCTCGCCGCAACGACCGGCCCGTTCGTCGACACACGCAGCGGTGGACCCGCCAGGGTGTCCGCCACGGCAAAGGCACTTTGGGACCCTCTGTACCTCTACGTCGGCGTCCACGTGGCGGACAGGTGGCTGGTCGGCCCCGATACGAGGCAAGACAGCCATCTTTGGGAGCAGGATTGCGTCGAACTCATGATCCGCCGTCCTGGCGAACGGGGGTATTTCGAGATCCAGGTCTCCCCGCGGGGGATCGTGTTCGACACACGCTATGACGATCGCCGCGTTCCGGCACCGTTCGGGCACACCGCCTGGAAGAGCGAGGTGCGCGCCGCAGTCTCGACCCAGGGCGAGATCGACGACCGCCGGTCGGACGCTGGCTACACCGTCGAGATCGCGATCCCGTGGCAGGCGTTCAGTCCCGCCGAATCGGAAACGCGCCTCCCCGTCGTGGGTGGCGAGTGGCGCGCGAATTTCTTCGTGCTCGATCGCACGCAAAACGGCCAACAAGCATCATCATGGTCGCCACCGCGAACTGGTGATTTCCATGTACCGTCGCGATTCGGTACTCTCCGCTTCGCCCAGCCAGGCAAGAGCCGTCAGCAACGGCTTGAATCAGAAGAGGCCCCTCACTAGGGTTCGCCTAGGCGGCCCCCCGCTTCACGATGCTTCGCACACGCCTCATCGCCGGTCGCGCTTCGGGCTTGATACTGAGCGCGGTGTTCGCGTCGATCATCTCACTTGGGAGCCAGGTCGAGGTCGTTCTCGAGCCGCTTCGCGTCGACCCGAAGGAGCCAGCACCCGTCACGCTTCGGGTTCCGGCGTCTTACCTGCCGAGCACCAAGTTGCGGCGCCAGCGCGGTCTTCCTGCGCCCCTCGTCATCGCGCGGGGTGAGGTGAGCCAGGACTTGGACGAGCAACGGATCGTTCGCGCGTTCGAGCGATCCCGTCGTCCACCTGCTCGATCGACCCTGCTCGGCCTATGGGTCAGCTACTTTCTGATCGGATACATCTTTCTCGCCTTCCTTCGCATGTTCACCGGAGGGCGTGGCGGCCTGCTGCGAACGCAGGCGGGCCTGCTGGTATTGGTGAGCGTGACATGCGTCGGCGCAAAGCTGCTGCTCTTGTTCACGGGGCTCTCGCCGTTCTTGCTGCCGCTTGCCACGGTACCGTTGTGGGCGGCGCTGTATTTCGATCGAGGGACGGCGATGGCGTCGGGCGTCGTGATCGCCCTGGTGGCGTCGTCCTTCGTGCACTTCGCGATGCCCGTCGTCGTGGCCTACCTCGCGATGACTCTTGGCGTCGTGATTTTCTTCCACGATCGAAAGCACGCGACTCACATGCTCGTGGCCGGCGCCGCCGCAGGGCTGTTCGCCGCTCTGGTATTGATCACGGTCTCTCTCTCGGTCGGAACCGAGATCGACATCATCGGGGACATCGTGAGGCTCGACGGCTCGATCCTGCTCTCCACCGTGGCTGCGGGGGCCCTCGCCGGGGTGCTCGCGCTGCTGCTCCAGCGTGTGGCCACCGCGACGCTCGGAGTCGTCACGCGTGCGCGCTTGCAGGATCTCACTGATGTGGACCACCCGTTGCTTCGAAAGATGGCACGCGACGCGCCCGGTTCTTGGCAGCACGCTCGGGCGATGGCCAACCTCGCGGAGGGGGCGGCCGCGGCGATCGGCGCGGACGCGCTGCTCACACGGGTGGGCGCCTACTACCACGACCTCGGCAAGACCATTCAACCCAAGTACTTCGTCGAAAATCTGGTGCCGGGCGAAACCTCCCCTCACAACGAGTTGGACCCCGACGTCAGTGCCGACGCGATCATGGCCCACGTTGTCGAGGGCGCCCGCATCCTGCGCGATGGCGCGGTACCAGAACCCGTCGTGGAGTTCGCGTACACCCATCACGGCACCAGCGTGATCGAGTACTTCTGGCACAAGTGTCTCGAAGAGGGCAATCCAAAGGGGCTTTCGGACGCAGCGTTCCGGTACCCAGGAATGCGACCGCGCACCAAGGAGACGGCGATCCTGATGCTGGTGGACGCCATCGAAGCCGCGGCGCGAACCGTGGATGAACCCACCCGCGAGAAGTTCGAGGCCATCGTGCAACGGGTGATGAGCGTCAAGCTTCGCCAGGGCCAACTCGACGAGTGCGGGCTGTCGATGGAGGATCTGCGGGTTCTTCAGACTTCTCTCACCGACACGCTCTGCAATGCCTACCACAACCGAATCAAGTACCCGTGGCAGGACAAGAAGGAGGAAGGGCAGGCGGAGCTTCCCGTCCCTGGGGTCGCTACCGAGCGCGACGTCGCACGCGAGCGAAGCCGTGAGTCGACCTAGTCGCGGGAATCTCGTCGCATGGACACTCCTGCTGAGTCTGGGCGCCGGGTGTGACCAACTAGGCAACCCGGAGCAGCTCACCACGGGTCCGACAATCTCGCGGACGAACCAACACGAGTTCGTGACGACCACCCACTCGTTCCGGAACGAGCGAACGATCCGGAGGCTCGTCCAGGATGGGCTCGAAGGCTTCGACTACGCAGATGCGTCGATCGGCCCCGAGCAAACCCTCACGCTCGTGACCGTGGCGGCGCGCGGCCTGCGCCCGTTGATGCCAGGGCCGATGCGTCTGGTGACGCGCTTCGAATTCGGGGACCACGCTCCCCTGACCAGGCCATGGCCGGTGCCTGGGGGCGTGCGCCAGTGGGAGGCCGCTTTCGCGCTGCCGGCGGCTCCGACCGCTGCGGTTACGTCCGTGGGGCCATGAGGCCGGACTGCGTCTGTTGCACGTCTGGGAACTCCTCGAGGGAACGCCCCCCGACACGGAACTCGTCGATCGAGGTCAGGAAACTCTGCGCCAGCTCAGGGTCGAGCTGGGTGCCGCCGCACCGTGCGATCTCCGAGGCTGCGATCTCATGGGAGAGCGCCTTGCGGTACGCCCGGTCACTCGTCATCGCGTCGTAGGTATCTGCGACGGAGATGATCCGAGCGACCAACGGGACCCCGTTGCCCTTGAGGCCGAGTGGGTACCCAAGACCGTCCCATCGCTCGTGATGCAGATGCACACCCGGTATCAGGGGGTGCAGAAACTCGATGGGCTGGAGAATGTCGCGCCCGTGCTCGGGGTGCTGCTTGAAGATCTCGTATTCCTCGTGAGAAAGCTTGCCGGGCTTGTTCAGGTTCATGACGCAACCGATTTTGCCGACGTCATGCATGAGCGCCGACTGACGAACGATCTCGATCTGCGCGTCATCGAGCCCGAGCTTGATCGCAAGGATCTGGGCGTACGCCGCCACGCGCGCCGAGTGGCCTGCAGTGTACCGGTCCATCTTGTCGATCGCGCTCGCGAGTCCTCGGATGGTCTGCTTGAACGTTGCCTGGAGGTCCTCATACAGGCGCGCATTCTCGATCGCAGCGGACGCGCGATCGGCCGTCGCGTGAAGAAGCTTTCGTTGCCCCTCGTCGAACCGCTTACCCGAGGAGTAGCTGACCGCGCAGAGGAATCCGATGGTTTCGGAACGCGCGGTAAGTTGCGCGACTGCCAATGACTGCGGGAGCGGCTCTTCGCCGGCGCGCTCGAAGAAGGACAACACGCGTTCGCCGTGTTCGAGCAATGCCGGGGCGTGCCGAAAGTGCTCGGTGAGCGCGGGAACGCTGAGTTCGTCCGCTTCGCGGCGGAGTCGAAAGTCGGGCCCAAGCTCAGTGCTGCGCCGATAGAAGCTGCCGCCCCCGTCGCTCAAGAGCACGAAGACCATATCTGACCCGACCTCGTCGATAGCGGCGCGACTCAATGTGTGGACGACCTGCTCGAGTGACAGGCTTGCAGCGATCGCCTCACTGACTTTGTAGAGAGAGAGCGCTTCTTTGAGCCGAAAGTTCTCGGCTTCGAGTCTCTGCTTCTCGAGCCCTCGCCGAATCGTGTGGACGACCTCTTCCACTTTGAAGGGCTTCAGCACATAGTCGTAAGCGCCCTGCTTCATCGCTTCGATCGCGGTTTCGACGGTGCCGAATCCGGTCATGATGATCGTCACGACATGTGGCGTGTGCTTGCGAATCGCGGCCAGCAGCTCGAGGCCGCCCATGTTAGGCATCTTGAGGTCACTCAAGACCAAGTCGAAGCGCTCTCGCGACAGCTCTACGAGAGCTGCGCTGCCGTCCTCCGCCGTGCGAACGTGGAACCCCTCCATGGTGAGGAAGTCCGCGAGTATCTCGCGAATCACCACTTCGTCGTCTACGACGAGAATCTTCGCGACCTCTTCGCCAGGCTGATCGCTCATGCGGGTACGGCTTTCGCTAGTACTCTGCGCTCGACGACCCTGTCAAATGCCTGGCTTGCTCTCATTGCCACCCCACGGCCACTTTGATACATCCCGCCCGCAGTTGCCATCAACCCCTCGCATTACGACTTTGGCGTGGCTCGTGTACGTCCCCCTCGGACTCGCAGGAATGGCCTGGGCGTGGTTCAGCGACGATCGAGCCGCATGGGCGCTTGCCGACCCGTGGATGAACGCGGGGGCCGAGGCGCGATCGGCAACCTCGCTCGGCCTCGGCGCCGCGCTCGGAGTCTTGGTCGTCGCGTCGACTCCGTCTCTCGTTGCCCGCGTCGCTTGGGCACGCGCCCTACAACGAGAACTCAAACCCATGGTCGCGAATCTCTCGCATCGAGACATCTTTTGGCTCGCCTTGGCGTCCGGCACTGCGGAGGAGCTCTTCTTTCGAGGCGCCATGCAACCAGCTCTTGGCTTGTGGGCTACCTCGCTGATTTTCGGTGCGGTGCATGTAGGTCCGCGCGGCGTGTTCCTCGCGTGGGCTCTCTGGGCGTCCATCATGGGCCTTGCCCTCGGCGCGATCTTCGAGCTTACGGGAGCGCTTTCCGGATGTGTGGTCGCACACGTGTGGATCAATCTGCGCAACCTCCGCTTCGCCCAGCGCTATTGACTGCGAAACGCTGCCTTTCTACTCTGAAGGACGGTCGTTTCTCCCTCCCCCGTCGTCGACCGTTCCAACCGTGCGCAGCGATATCAAGACCAGGGTCACACCCTATCCGAAAGTCCGCATCAAGAACGCGGATGGGTTCGACTGTCTGGTCATCATCTACACGGTCAACTCGCGGGAGCTTGGGAAGCGGTTTTCGTTGGCCGGTGGCCCCGTTCAGGTAGGACGCGGGAGCGACAACACCATCGTTCTCGACAACGACAGCGTGTCCCGACGCCATGCGCGAGTCGAAGTGGAAGGCACCGACTACGTGCTGGTCGACATGAACTCGACCAACGGGACATACGTGAACGACGAGCTCATCCACACGCATGCGTTGCGGCGCGGTGACCAGATCAAGATCGGCGACACGATCCTCAAGTTCCTGAGTGGAAGCGACCTCGAGTCGCAGTATCACGAAACCATTTACCGGATGACGATCGTCGACGGTCTGACAGGTGTGAACAACAAGCGATACTTGGTCGAACAGCTCGAGCGGGAGCTCTCCCGCGCGATTCGCCATGAGCGCCCTTTGACCCTGGTGATGCTCGACATCGATCACTTCAAGGACGTCAACGACACGTTCGGCCACCTGGCAGGCGATCAGGTCCTCAAGGAAGTCGCGCAGCTCGCCAAGAGTCGGCTTCGCCCCGATGATGTCATCGCACGCTACGGTGGCGAGGAGTTCGCGATCATTCTCCCAGAGACAGCGATTTCAGGCGGCGTTCAGATCGCTGAAGAGCTTCGACAGATGGTGCAGGACGAGGTGTTCGCGTTCGAGGATGAGCACATCCAAGTGACGGTGTCTTGTGGCGTCGCCGAGCTCCAGCCCGGCTGGCGCACGCATGACTTCGTCCGTGACGCCGATCGTAGGCTTTACGAAGCCAAGGGCGGCGGCCGAAACCGCGTCTGCCCGGCGTGAGCCCCCGTCGCGCGTGCTAGGCTCCGCGGCGATGCGATCGATCGCAGAAGCGCTGCAGGGAATGCTTCCCGCGTTCCCGGTTGTGGGGTCAGAAGAGGTGTCGCTGACTGCCTCCGCAGGGCGGACACTCGCCGAGGAGATCACGGCCCAAATCGATTCGCCGCCGTTCAGCAACAGCGCGATGGACGGCTACGCGGTTCGCGCCTCGGAGGTGGTCACGGCAGCGACCGATTCGCCCGTATGCTTTCCGGTGCACGGCGAATCGCGTGCAGGTGGAGACAGCCCGGAGCCCTTGGCGCCTGGCACGGCGTGTCGAATCTTCACCGGAGCGCCGATGCCGCCAGGCGCCGACGCGGTCGTGATCCAGGAGGACACGGAGCGCGACGGCGACGATGTCGTGATCAAGGAGGCCTCGGTCCGCGGGCGCCACGTCCGTGCGCAGGGGAGCGACGTCACCCGCGGCTCCACCTTGTTGCGTGTGGGCGACCGACTCGATGTGGGCGCAATCGGACTACTCGCCAGTCAGAACATCGCGCAGGTCCGTGTCTTTCGTCAGCCACGGGTCGCGCTTCTTTCGACAGGCGACGAACTGCGCCCGCTTGGAGAGGCCCTTGGCCCCGGGCAGATCGTCAACTCGAACCTATACGTCTTGACAGAGATGGTGCGCGCGCTCGGGGCCATTCCCGAGCCACTGCCCTCGGCCTCCGACGACGTGCCGTCGATCGAGGCTGCCCTCCTGAAAGCGCTCGACGCAGATGTCGTGATCACGATGGGTGGGGTGTCGGTGGGAGAATACGACTTCGTCCACGAGGCGTTTCAACAGATCGGGATCGCGCCGGACTTTTGGAAGGTGCGCATCAAACCAGGAAAGCCATTGACGTTTGCATTGCACGACGG
>JBATTM010000660.1:0-9231 GCA_049670545.1 Polyangiales bacterium | reverse complement strand
CTTCGAGCACACCCTCGCGGGGCCCGGTCGCGTAGACAACGCTTCGGTTGTGGTACAGCTCACCGTTCGCGTAGGAACTCATCCCCACCGCGCGGAGCCCCCCGAGGCCGACGGCGTCGACGATCCTCGTAGGGTTGATCGTCGAGCCTTCGTTGCTTCTTGCGTCTGGAACGCTGCGGAGCAACGAAGCCAGGAAATCAGCGGCACGCGCAGCGTCTCCGTCGATGTCGACGTAGGCGAACACCGTACCCCCGAGTTGCAGTTCGGCAGCCACGGCGTCGAAGTGTGGCGACTTGCGTGGCGCCATGGGAACGGGAGACCCGCTGCATCCTACAAGGGCCCCCAACACACACACTGCGCACAGTTTCCGCATCGACGATCCCTCCTGGTGCATGACGCGCAGCGTCGATGATCACGCGGCACCATCTTACCCCGACGGCACGCGTCTCTGTCTACTGCCAAAAGGGTCAGTCGCCTACGAGCGTGTTTCGTCGGGGAGTCGAAAGTCGACTTGGATTCGGAGACGAAAAGGTTATGGTCTGGCGGTTCTTATTCCTACGAGGTTTTCATGCGGTTGATGATCCTTTGTGTTTCGGTGCTCGCGCTGGTGTGTGCGGGCTGCGGTGATGACAGCAATTCCGGCGGTGCTGGCACTGGCGGTGACGGCGGCTCCGGTGGAATGGGTGGCGGAGGCACTGGAGGTTCCGATTCCTTCGCGTGGCCGCCCGACGCGACCGCATACTTCGACCAATACGGGATCCTCAGCGCGGACTGCGCGACTGACGAAGACTGCGCGATGGTGCTCGGCTACTATCACGCTTTCGATCGCTTCGTGCAGATGGACATTGGCAGGCGGCTGCCGACGGGGCGCCTCGCGGATCTCGTCGCGCCCGCGATCTCGCGCGCGCTTGGAATCCCAGAGACCGCGGCCCGGAGCCGACAGCTCTATTCCACACGGCAAGGCCAACCCCAGGAAGAGTTCCTCTTCGAGCAATCGTCGCCCAAGAGCCGTGCCTTGCTCGAGGCGTATAGCGTCGGGGTCAACAAGTGGATCGCGGACATGAAGGCCGGCGAGAATGGAGCCACCTTTCCGCGCGAGTTCACCAACGCGCTTCTCGACTACACGGCGGACGACGTTCCCGAATGGACCCCAACCGACGGTCTTGCGAGCATCGTCTTGTTGCTTTCGCAGCTGACGCTCGACGAAGGTGGACAAATCAACGCGGGGATCGCCAGGGAGCTGCTCGGGGACGACGCCGTGTTTTCGGACCTATTCAGCCGACGCCCAATCAACAGCTCGACGATCTTGGCGCCTCCTCCGCCGGCCGCCATCGCGGCGGTGACGGTGCCCGTGCCCAAGCAGCGGCTCCTTCCCTTTCAGCCTTACAGCCGGGCACTGCCCGCTCTCGAGCGCCTGTCACGACGAATCGAAGCGTCCAAGGAGGTCGGGCGGCTCTGGGGATACGTCCCGGACGGCGACATTGGCTCGAACAACTGGGTCGTCTCCCCGTCGAATACCGCGTCGGGCAACGCGCTTCTGTCCAACGATCCCCACCTCGGCATGGAACAACCGATGACCTGGTACCTCGCGTTTCTCGATGCCAAGACCAACGGCACCGGGGACGTGAAGGCCGCGGGAGTCACGTTCCCCGGCATCCCGTGGATGGTCGTCGGCCAAACGGAGACGACTGCCTGGGGCGTGACCACGACCGTCCTGGACTTCTCGGACGTCTATCTCGAAGTGTTGGCATTGGATGACGACGGTGAACCGATTGGCGTCATGAGCGGAGAGGACGTCATCGAGTTCATTCGTCGGCCGTTCACGGTTGAGTTCAACGATGGCACCACCGAGGAGTTCGAGCTTCTGTTCACGCCCCATCATGGCCCGGTGCGTGAAATCGACGTGGAGAACGGGACGGCGATCACCTACCGGTGGACTGGCAGCGATGCGGATACCGACGCGGACTCCGCGACGGCGTTCAATCGAGCGACGACCGTCGAAGAGTTCCGCCAGGCGGTGGAGCTCAGCACCACCACCGGGCAGAATTTCGTGGTGATCGATACCGGAGGCAACGTCGGTTGGTATCCGTACAGCCGCCTGCCGAAGCGAAACTGGGCGACCGGACTCGACGGGGAGGCACCGCCCTGGCTGCCGCTCGATGGTGCGTCCGGCGAGTTCGAGTGGACCGAGAATTTCGGATATGACGAACTGCCTCAGGCCACCAATCCGGCGGCCGGGTTCATCGCAACGGCCAACAACGACATGACCGGGGCCCTTCAGGATGGTGATCCCACCAACGAAGGCCCGCCCTTCCAGACCGAAGCGGCGCCGGGCTATCGGCATGCCCAGATCGTGCGTTTGCTCGAGGCCGAAGGGGATCAGCATTCGCCCGCGACGATGCTGAGCACCGTCGGCGACATTCACTCGCTCATCGGCGAGGAGATGACCCCGGAGATTCTCGACATCGCGAATGACGCTCTAACCACACTCACCCCGAACGGGCAGAAAGTGGTCAACGCGCTCGAGGCTTGGACCGACTTCGAATGCCCCACAGGGCTTACAGGCATGGATGTGACCACACCGCTGACGACCGATGACGCGGAGCTCGCCGAAGCATCAGGCTGTGCGGCGTTCCATGCTGCGTTGGTGGAGCTCAATCGTGCGATCGCCGGCGACGAACGGGCACAAACGACCATGGACGGCGAGGTATCCGATGGGAGGCCGCCCAACTACGCCACCTTCTTTTCGATCATGGATCCGACGCAGCTCAACGCGGGCGATATCTATTGGGACGACGTGAGCACGCCAGAGGTAGAAACCAAGTACGACGTCACGGCAGCGGCTCTAGACACGGCGGGCGCGTTCCTGGTCGACAACATCGGCGAGGACGAGACCGCATGGGCCTGGGGTCGCATTCACGGGTTGGTCCTGGGCTCACGTCTCGGGGCCTTCGGCATCGACGACTACAACAACCCAGCGCCTGACGACCCTTTCTTCACGAACGATGGGGGGCTCTTCACTGTGGACGTCGCGAACCCCGGCTTCCGGGGCGGGGCCGAAGACTACGTGCAGACGGCGGGTCCTTCGATGCGTCTCGTCTGTGAGGCACCCGCCTCCGGAGTCGAGTGCACCATTCAGCTCCCCGGCGGGCAATCCTCGGACATCGATTCCCCCAACTACGACGACCTCCTGCCGTTCTGGCTGGAGAATCAGACCATCCCGCTCGTCTTCGACCTAGGTACGGCGGAGGCCAACGCGGTCCGCACCGTCGATTTCAACGAGTAAGGGAAAAAAGAGGGGATAGCCCCGGGGCTTGGCCCCTCCTATCCTTTGTATTCGATCAGACGGGTACGGCTGCCCTTTAGGCGGTTGGCTTTGTAGCGGAGCCAGCCGCGGGCTTCGGGGAACTTGGCGATCATCATGAAGGTCGCGACGGTCCAGGGGCGTGGTTCGCCGCTCTTGCGGAGGCGTAGTGCGATTCGCAATGCGTTCGCTGGGTAGAGCGCGAAGAGAGCCAACGACGCGCCGGCCGTCCACGGGGCGACGAGGATCGAAAACGCAGGAAGCATGAGGCCCCAGAAAACAGCTCGGCGCGTTTCCCGGACCCAATGGCGTTCGGGAGGGGCGCCGTGCATCGCTGTGCCTTCTGCATACGCGTGCCCGGCTCGTACAGCGCGCGTCCACCACTGCGAAAAACGCGATAGTGCCGCGTCGTGTAGTGTCATCTCGCGGTCGAGACGACGGACCTTCCAACCCTTCTGCCTCAGGCGCACGCACAGCTCCGGCTCTTCACCTGCGATGAGGCCCGGGTCGAATCCGCTTACGCTCGCGAGGGCATCCACACGCATCAACGCATCCCCACCGCAGGCGTCCGCATCCCCTACGGGTGTGTTCCACTCGACGTCGCACAGGTAGTTGTAAATCGTCGCCTCCGGGTATCGCTCCCTTCGTCGCCCGCAGACCACGCCATACTCCTCGTGACTGTCGAGAAACGCGTTTGCCGCAGGCAGCCACCCTGGGTCGACTTCGCAGTCGCCGTCCACGAACATCACCCGGGCGACATCAGGCTCCAACTCGCGGAGCTGTCCGAACCCGGCATTCCTGGCACGTGCCGCGGTGAAAGGGACCGACCGGTCGAGTGCGACCACGTCGACACCCTTCGATCTCGCATGGGCGACACTGCCGTCGGTCGAGCCGGAGTCCACGTAGACGATCGAATCTGCCCGTGCGAGCAACCCGTCGAGGCATCGAATGAACCGCTCTCCCTCGTTCCGACCGATGATGACGGCCCCGAGTTTCCCCACCGTTAGTCCCTCGTTCCTACAATCGTCATCGTCTCGGCATTATCAGGAACGAATGCCCGTTCTGCAACGAAGCCCGGCGGCCCTACTCCGCAGGCGCCGTGCCCCCGTCGAGCGCTTCTTCCCGCAAAACGCTGGCTGTTTTTCCTGTGCCGTCTTCTCGCCAGCCTGGCGGCATGAATAGATACCCGAGTTTCCCCCGCCACGTCTTCGCGCTCCACGAGTCTCGCAACATCGCGCGCCATTCGTGGAACGCGATTCTCACGGGGTTGAACGTGTGAATGTTCTTGGTGAGCCCATAGTCGACGGGCTCTCCCTCGGGTTCAAAGCTCCCAAACATTTTGTCCCAGATGATGAGAATCCCGGCGTGGTTTCTATCAAGGTAGATCGGGTTACGGCCATGGTGGACTCGGTGGTGGGACGGGGTGTTGAACACCTTGCCGAACCACCCGAGCTTGCCGATGAGTTCCGTGTGCAGCCAGTACTGGTAGAGGAGGCTGATCGATTTCTGGATGAGTATCATCGAGATTGGGAAGCCTAGAAGAGCGAGCGGCGCCCAGAAGATCGCACCCGTAAAGGGGGTCGTCCAAGATTGCCGAAGGGCTGTCGTGAGATTGTACTTCTGGCTCGAATGGTGATTGACGTGAGCGGCCCAAAGCATCCGTACATCGTGGTGGCTGCGGTGGAACCAGTAGTAACAGAGATCTTCGATCAAGAAGAGCAAGACAAACGACCAGAGCGCCGGCTGTATGTCGAAGATGCGGAACTGGTAGAGCCACACCAGAAATCCGATGGGCAAGAGAGCCAGCAGCAACTCCACGCCGAGAAACCCAAGCCCCATGGCAACACTGGCGACCGAGTCCTTGAGGGTGTGCCCGGCGAGCTTCGTGCGTGTGGTCTCCCCTCGCTGCGTGCGCTGCACCGCCCAGCTTTCCAGCAAGAGCGTCACGAGGAAAAACGGAATGGCGTAGTAAATCAGCGCCATGCCGATAGACCTACCGCCAAGTCATCGTTCGCTCAAGCGACCTACCGGTCGTCGTCGAATCCCCTACGGCGACGGGCATCCTCGACCAACGTCTGGGTCCAGGATGCCAGCACCTGCGCGGCCTCCCGCAACGCGGTGTCCGAGGTTCCCGCTTGCAGTCGGGATATGGCTTCGCGCTCCGCGGCGCGTGCATTCTCTACGACCGCGCGGCCCCTGTCGGTCGTGGCGATGAGCGACGAACGCCTGTGCGCGGGGTTTGGGACCCGCCGGACGAGCTTCTCGGCGAGGAGCACATCGACTTGTTGCTGGACGTGTTGCCTCGAGACGAGGCGCGCCCTGGCGAGCGAGGGCACGGTTGACGGACCTTCGGCTTGAATAAGATCGAGCAACGCGCGCACGCTTCGATTGACTGGGTCCCCTCGGTCGAGTGTTTCGCCCCAGTTTTCGAGGGCCCGAGACAGACGACGAGTCTCTCGGAACAGTAGCTCGCTCATACGACAAAGATATTGTCAATATGACAATGTAATTGTCAATAGTTTCCTGGCAATCATCGAACAATTTCCGAAAGATCCTTCTTGACCGCCTCCTGTTATGGGCTAACTTCGGCGTCCCTTTGCGGGGGGCTACGGCTCTCCAAGGGGCTTTCACACATCGGCGGGAAACAAGGTGCCTAGCCGAGCTTGACCAGTACGCTGACCAAGCTCAGATTTGCACTTCCCTTCAGCGGAACATCCGCCGATCGCTCTTTGAAAACTGAATCGGAATCAAATAGTTACGTACTCGGGTCCCGAGTCGTGCAACAAAACGCGCGACTAGGGTCAATTCAAAGTGCGGTCGCATATACACACGATGCGAATCGCAATCCGAGAGCAACACGTATACATACGTGAAGCTCTTGAGCATCTGGCGAGCGCCAGAACTCAACAGGATAACCAGCTCAACAGTTCAACTGGAGAGTTTGATCCTGGCTCAGAGCGAACGTTTGCGGCGGGCCTAACACATGCAAGTCGAACGAGAAAACCTTCGGGTGAGTACAGTGGCGCACGGGTGAGGAACGCGTAGGTAATCTACCCTTTGGCGGGGGACAACATTCCGAAAGGAATGCTAATACCGCGTAAGACCACAGTGACCGCGGTCACAGTGGTAAAAGGTGCCTCAAAGCACCACCAAAGGACGAGCCTGCGTCCCATCAGCTTGTTGGTAAGGTAATGGCTTACCAAGGCGAAGACGGGTAGCTGGTATGAGAGGATGATCAGCCACACTGGCACTGGAACACGGGCCAGACTCCTACGGGAGGCAGCAGTGAGGAATATTGGGCAATGGGCGAAAGCCTGACCCAGCCACGCCGCGTGTGTGATGAAGGCCTTCGGGTCGTAAAGCACTGTGGGGAGAGACGAACATGCGCATGAGGAAATGCATGCGTACTGACGGTACCTCCTTAGCAAGCACCGGCTAACTCTGTGCCAGCAGCCGCGGTAATACAGAGGGTGCGAACGTTGCTCGGATTTACTGGGCGTAAAGCGCGTGTAGGCGGACTCGCAAGTCGGTTGTGAAATCCCTGGGCTCAACCTAGGAACTGCATCCGAAACTGCTTGTCTTGAGTAATGGAGAGGGTGGCGGAATTCCCGGTGTAGAGGTGAAATTCGTAGATATCGGGAGGAACATCAGTGGCGAAGGCGGCCACCTGGACATTTACTGACGCTGAGACGCGAAAGCGTGGGGAGCAAACAGGATTAGATACCCTGGTAGTCCACGCCGTAAACGATGAGCACTAGGTGCAGCGGATATTGACCTCTGCTGTGCCGTAGCTAACGCGTTAAGTTCTCCGCCTGGGGAGTACGGCCGCAAGGCTAAAACTCAAAGGAATTGACGGGGGCCCGCACAAGCAGTGGAGCATGTGGTTTAATTCGAAGCAACGCGCAGAACCTTACCAGGGCTAGACAAACTGAGAATCCTGAAGAAACTCGGGAGTGCTCGCAAGAGAACTCAGGTCCAGGTGCTGCATGGCTGTCGTCAGCTCGTGTCGTGAGATGTTGGGTTAAGTCCCGCAACGAGCGCAACCCTTATCCTTCGTTGCCATCATTTAGTTGGGCACTCAAAGGAGACTGCCGGGGCCAACCCGGAGGACGGTGGGGATGACGTCAAGTCCTCATGGCCCTTATGTCCTGGGCTACACACGTGCTACAATGGTTGATACAAAGCGCTGCGAAGCCGCGAGGTGGAGCGAATCGCAAAAAGTCAGCCTCAGTACGGATTGCACTCTGCAACTCGAGTGCATGAAGTCGGAATTGCTAGTAATCGTCGATCAGCAGGCGACGGTGAATACGTTCCCGGGCCTTGTACACACCGCCCGTCACACCATGGGAGTCGAGTGCTCCAGAAGTGGCCACGCTAACCCGCAAGGGAGGCAGGTCCCCAAGGAGTGTTTGGTAACTGGGGTGAAGTCGTAACAAGGTAGCCGTAGGGGAACCTGCGGCTGGATCACCTCCTTTCTAAGGAGCATTTTCTCGAAAGAGAAATGTATCTGGTCATATCCGAGTAGTACCTAGGCAGTCGCCAGTTGTATGAGCGACCGTCAGATTCCGATTCAGTTTTCAGAGTGTCGATCGGTGAGAACGCCGCGATGCTGTGGACCGCCGGCGACGTCGTCGTTTCGAGTCTCTTGCGACTCGCCCGTCGTGCTCCAGAGTCGAGGTCTGCACGGAGGGCCCCATGTCTCAAGACCACGCCAACACCACGGTGCTCGTCACCGGTGCCTCGGGTTTCATCGGTCTCCACTGCGTTCTGCAGCTTTTGCAACGGGGCTACCGGGTGCGTGGAACCGTTCGGAGTGCGGCTCGCGCGAAGGAGGTCCGGGCCACGATGGAGCAGAACGTCGACGTCGGGGACAGGCTCGAGATCGTTGAAGCCGACCTGACGAGCGATGACGGGTGGGCGGACGCCGTCCGGGGGTGTGCGTATGTGCTGCACGTGGCGTCGCCGTTCCCGAACCGGGCGCCTGACCACGAAGACGAGCTGATCAAACCGGCAAAGGAGGGCACGCTTCGCGTCTTGAAGGCTGCCTCGGACGCAGGAGTTCGGCGCGTCGTGCTCACATCATCCCTTGCTGCGATCTCGGGTGGCCACCCCGCAGACAACGCCCGGGTCTACTCCGAGGACGACTGGTCGATCGTCGAACGATGCCCTCCGTATCCGAAGAGCAAGACGCTCGCCGAGCGCGCGGCCTGGGACTTCGTGGCGAGCCTCGAGGGTGACCCGCCGATGGAGCTGAGTGTGATCAACCCCGGCGCGGTACTCGGTCCGGTCCTCAACGGCCACTACAGCACGTCTGGCGAGATCGTCCGCAAGCTCATGGCCAAGGAGATACCGGGCACGGCGAAGGTCGGTTTTCCGTGGGTCGATGTGCGGGACGTCGCGAGTGCGCACATCGCTGCGATGACCGTTCCGGGGGCAGCGGGTCAACGCTTCTGTTGCGCGATCGAGTTCTCGTGGATCGACGAAGTCGCCGCGAGCTTGGCGAAGCGCTTCGGCCCCGAGGGCTGGAAGATCCCGACACGCAAACTGCCCAGCTTCATCGTGCGCATGGTTGCTCTTTTCGACCCCACCGTGAAAACGGTGGTCTCGGACCTCGGTCGGAGACGCAACGTGTCGAGCGATCGGATTCGTCGCGTGCTGAACTGGCAGCCCCATTCACTCGAAGAGATGACGATCTCGATGGGCGAAACGATGATCCAACAGGGAATCGTCTCACGGTGAGCTTCCTGCCGGGTTTCTTGGTAGCCAACGGCGATCCCCTTAGGCTTGTCGACAGGGCTCGCAGTGTAGGAGGCTCTGATCGACAGCACGAAGACGACCTTCATCGTGGTCGCCATGACGGTGACGATGATGTGCAGCTCGGTTGCGGTGGCAGACGAGGGGCAGTTCGCCGACGATTCGACATCGAG
>JBATTM010000659.1:0-8237 GCA_049670545.1 Polyangiales bacterium | reverse complement strand
GGACCGTCTCGCCTTGCTTCACACGAATGATGTCCGGCGTGAAATGGCTTCGGACAGCCGTCATGTAGACGTGCACCCCGTCGGGCTTCCGCTCGATTCGCTCTTGTCCCGCCTTGACGGCGTTGGGCGAGTGCTCGTCCGTGAGGGGATCGATGCCCGCCGGCTTGTAGATGTTGACGGTGTCGATCTTGTCCGCCTTGATCATCTGCGCGTAGTGCGGCTCCCCGAGCGGAAGGGGCATGTCGTAGAGGAGCTGCATCGGCTCACTGTCGATTCCGATCAATTGAAAGTTCTGCGGTAGCAGCGGGCCAACTCCCGCGAAGCGATCGATCGCCCACTTGTTCATGGCGATCAGGTAGCCTCCGTCAGGGCTGACCGTGTCGCCTTCCGCTGCAACGATGTGACCCACGTTGTAGTGAACCTTCTGCTTGCCGAGAAGCTCGAGATCCTTGAGCGACCACTTCGCGACAGTCGACTCGATGAACACCGACGTGTACGCGTTTCCCTTGTCGTCAAACTGCGTATGAAGGGGGCCGAGGCCGATCTCGATCTGTCCTCGAATGCTGTCGTTGAAGGGTAGAATCGGAACGCCGTAGGCGTCCTTTCCCTCGTACTTCTTGTTGTCGATGAGCCCCTTGAGTTTCTCCCAGCTGTAGATCGTGGCGTGCGTGTCGAGCTTGCCGGAAACCACGAGCTCCTTGCCATCTGGGGTGATGTCGACGCCGTGCGGGCTCTTGGGCTCGCCGACCAAATGGAGTAAGCCTTCCTCGTTGACGGTCTTGAGCGGGATCACCTTCATGCCGGCGATCGTCGTCGTCTTGCCAGCCTCGTTGGCGACTCGTTTGGCGTTGACCAAGTCGATGATGTGAAGGTAGTCCATGTCGTTCTGCGAAGCGCCGGACTCCATCGGCGGGTTGCCCTCCAAGGTGCCGCCGTACGCCATCTCCGTGTTGAACGAATTGATGAAGACCCAGCCCTCGCTCGCCAGCTTTCCCGCGTCGGCGAGGTCTTGCATGTACGGAGGAAGCTCCATCGCGAAGGACTGCTCTGGGTCGATACGACCCTCGCCTCGGTCGAACTTCCAGAAGATCACGGCGCCGCGATACTTGTCTTTGTACTCTTCGATCGGAGCGTAGCCGCCCCCGAGAGGCGCAGGGTACTGTGCGGACTCCACCACGTACTCGGTGTTCGGGGTGACGAACGTCGCACCGTGATCACTCTGAATGAGCTCGGATGTCACGATCTGCGTCGTTACGAAATCACTGAGCCGAATGACGGCGATGCGTGCGTTCGCTTTGTCGTTGACGAACAGGTACTCGCCATCGTAGTCGCCACCGGTCTCGCTGAGCGCGGGATGATGCATGTCACCCCACCGCATCTCTTTCCCGAAACGATCGCCTTGCGCCAAGATCTCGTTGCTCTGGTCACCGTAGCCAAAGCCCTGCCACGGCTCAGGAGTGAACACCCCGACGTACTTGAGAATGCGCATCGACGGAACACCGATCACGATCAAGTTCCCGCCGTGACCGCCAGAAGCGAAGGTATAGTACTCATCCTTCTTGCCGGTGGGCGTATAGGTCTGGAGGGCCGCGCTAACATCTCCCTCATTGAGGCCGCGATCCTTCATCAAATCAGCCACTGATCCAGACGGCGCTGACGAAACCTGCCCTTCGGGCTTTTGGCTACAGCCAAGCCCGACAGTTCCGACCCACAACATCAGCACGCCGAACGCACTCACTCGATTGAAACTCATCGGTCCTCCTTCTCTTCTCGCGGGAACAGGCTAGGCGGTGACACCGTTTCGCGATGTTGCGCGCTGCAACAACTGGGCCAGACCAAAGCGACTACTTCGCCAAGTCGCGAATGTAGACCACGAGCTCATTCACGACCGCTGGCTTCGCGTCCAAGTCCGGGTTTGCTGGCATGGAAGGACTCTTCCCCACGCCTGCGCCACCGTAGACGATGATCTTCCGAATGTGCTCATCGGTGACGGAGCTCTGCCAATCGGGGCTGGTGAAGTTGCGCGGCTTCGGATCGAGCGCCGCGGAGCCCTCGCCCTTGCCATCTCCTGACATGCCGTGACAGACCGCGCATCGTTCCTCGAAGATCTGCGCCGCCTCCGCCGTCACGTCACCCTCGGTAGGCGCGGCAGCGTCTGTCGAGGAGGTTGACTCCGTCGCCTGTGTGGGGGCCGGGTCCTTCTTTGGAGTGCACCCAAACGCCGCAACAGCGATCCCGATCACGACCAGCCCAAAATATCTGCTCCGCATGAGACCTCCCCTTGGCGCACCGAGTCTATGCGTCCAGGGCAAATGCACAACCGTGGAAACCGCGCAAAACGTGCGGATTCAGACGAAGCGACGAATGATTTGCGTAGCGCGTTTCAGCGCCCGGTGTGCGTCTATACTCCGCCGCGCATCGACACATGCGACCGGGAGGGTGCGATGAAGAACAAGACTCTAGTGATGATCGCGATGATCGCCGTGACGGCCACGCCAGCTTGCAAGAAGGACGCCGAGGTGCCCGCAGCAACGGCCGCCCCGACCGTGGAAGAGATCTCTAACGTTCCTCCGCTCGACGAGAACAACATCGTGAGTCTCGCCATCGCATCTGAGGATCACAAGACACTCGTGGCCGCTATCAAAGCGGCCGACTACGTCACCTCCGTGGCGGCTTCCGGCCCGTTGACGGTATTCGCACCAACCGACGCCGCGTTCGCAAAGCTGCCAGAGGGTACAGTGGAGAACCTGATCAAGCCGGAGAACGTCGATCAGCTGAGAAAGATCCTACAGTACCATGTCACGACTTCGGCGCTGGCCGCGGACACCTTCACCGATGGGCAGATCGTCAGTATGGCCAACGGAAAGAAGGCGACGATGCACGTCAAGGATGGCCGTGTCACGATCAACGACGCCAACATCACCGCTTCGGTTCCAGCATCCAACGGCATGCTGCATATCGTCGACGTCGTGTTGCTGCCACCGGAGAGTTAGTCGGCGCGTCAACCCGGGTCGGGTTGCCCCTTGATCAGTTCGTCGAGCGTGTCTCGGAGCCAACGGTGTCCTTCATCCCCGTCCAGCGTCTTGTGCCAGATCATGTAAGCCGGAACTTTGCGTTGCTTGAGCGGAAACGGAAACAGGCGAATCTTGTGCGAGGTGGCGTAGTAGGCGGCCACATCCCTCGGCATCGTCGCAATCGCGTCGGTTTGCTCGACCAGCCTCGGCACCGAAGAGATCTGCATGACTTCTGCCATCACCTTTCGCGGAATCCGAGTCTTGCTTTCGAAGATTCGCTCCAACGCCGTAAACTGAGTTTGGTGGCTGGTGTAGACGATATGCCGCTCTGCAAGGAACTCTTTTCTGGTGAGTTCGGATCTCAGACGCGGATGTCTCTTGCGTGCGATGACCACGAGCTCCACGTCGGTAAGCTTGGTGAAGCGGAGGTTGCCGTGCTCCGGCTTTCGATAGTCGAACAGCAGATCGATCTGGGCCTTGGCGACGCGATCGAGGTTGGCAGGATCCCGATCGCTGAACGTGCGGACAGAAAGATCGTCTCCGCCCGCCTCGAGGATCTGGAGCAGCACGGGAAGGAGCGTCAGCTCGCCGTAGTCGCCCAACACCAACCTGAACGTACGCGTCGAGGAACTCGGATCGAAGGGTTCGTTCGGCTCAAAGGCTTGCTGGATGCTCGAGAGCGCTTCCCGAATGGGTCCGATGAGCTCCTGCGCTCTGGACGTGGGAGTCATGCCCTGGCGGGTTCGGATGAAGAGCTCGTGGTCGAAGGTGTCGCGAAGCCTGCCAAGCGCACTGCTCGCCGCGGATTGGGTCATGCCGAGTTTCTCCGCTGCTGCCGAGAGTTTTCCTTCGGCCATGATCGCGTCAAACACGACCAGCAGGTTCAAATCGACACCACGCAAATTCACTGACATCCATAAAACACATATCATATACCTGCGAGAGAGATAATATGGCCTCGGTTCCCGCCCTCGAGAGAGCGAAAGCGGGTAGAGTCCATCAGTGGTCGAGCGCCGGGTGGATGGCTTGCATGAACGCACGGTACGCCGCGAGAACCTGGTGCGGCGCTTCCAACTGTGGGTAGTGGCCAATGTCGGGAAGGCGAACGATATCCGGGTCCTCGATGACTTGTTCGTACCGCCTCACCATGTTCTCGCCCGAAATCTCGTCGAACGTGCCCACGATGAGCCGAACAGGCACGTCAGTGGCCTCGAGTGCCCCCACCCAACGGTCGCGAAACAGATGGCGCTCGTCGATGTACTGGATGAGCGCTGGGATCGCGTTCACGCCTCGTTGCTCGGTAAGTAGGGACCAGTAGCCGTCGAGATGATCCTCCATGGGCCGGGTCTTCGGTCCGAACACCGCGGAAAGGCGTTGGGTGAACCGCTCCTTGCTCTGGAGTTTGACGAGATAGGTTCCGAGCGGGCCCTTCAGCAGCTTCATCAGGATCGGGTGGTGCTGCGCTTCGGGAAAGACGCCGCCGTTCAACAGGCACAGGCTCGCGAGGAACCCGTCGCCGTCGCGGTGGCGCGCAAGAATTTCCTGCGCGACCGTAACACCGTAGTCATGGGCGATCACATGGAAGCGCACCACGTTCAACTGCCTCACGACCCCAAGCACCATGTCGGCTTGCTCGCTCATGGTGTACGCATGGTCCTTCGGTTTGTCCGAATAGCCAAAGCCGAGAAGGTCAATGGCAATCACGTGGTAGTCCTCGGCGAGCGGGTTCCACAAGTGCTGCCAATCCCAAGCCGCGGACGGAAACCCATGAATCAGAACGATGGCCTCGCGGCGCGGGTCACCCGCCTCCCAATAGGCCAAGCGATGCCCTCCGACTTCGGTGAAGCTCGCGTGCCGCCGCCAGTCAGACAAGGGGATCGAAGGCGCAGATGCCTCGTCTGTGGGTGGCTGCATCACCGGCGAGCATGCTCCGACAGCGCCGATCCAGAGCAGCGAAGTCGTGGCTCCGGCCGAGCGCAACCGTGATGAACGTCTCGTGGTCATGGGCACCAGGGTACGGAGGCCGCCGACACTTACCTAATCGATATCGGGAATATGTTTCATGGTGGAGAGTGAATTTCCAAAAGCTCACAGCCGACGATGCGAGAGGGACATCGGACTCTATGATTCCGGTTTGATAGATATTACATATTCCTATTATCTGTTTGATCGGATACACCGGCCTCGCCACGATGCTGGCTACGGCGGAAGAGATCGATTCCCCGCCCTGACAAGGTTTGGCTCCCCATGCATCAAGATTCGCTCGACCTACTCGCTCAGATCGGCGCAGGCTTCCTGGTCGCTTTCGTGCTTTACGAATGGATTTCCGGGAAGTATCGCGGCGGTCGAAAGACGCGAGAGGACTGGTTCATGGGGGGAATTTGCCTCACCTTCCTGGCGCTCGTGCAGCGGCCACTCCTCGTCTTCGCCGTGTTCCTGACGCTGGCTGCAATCGTCCCGCAACACCAGGGCATGCTCGGCTGGATCGATACCGAGTACTTCGCCCTGGGCCTACTGGGCTTCATGTTGCTCGATGAGTTTCTGCACGGAGCCGTACACCACTTCACGCACAGGCCCAAGATCAACAATCGCTTTCTCGCGCCAGTTCAGGCGTTCTACCGCATCGCTCATCGCCCTCATCATCTCATCGGAGGGTCGGACAACCGCGGCGAGCTAAGCGTGACCCACACCTACGTCGAACACTGGGGCTGGTGGCTGACACTTCCGAACTACACCTTCGGAGTCGTCGTCTTGTACCTCGGTGCCATCGAGATCTTCTTCTGGGGAACTCTGATCAAGACGATCTGGGGAATGCACGTGCACACCAACTGGAACTACGACCTGGTTCTGCTCAACCACCCAAACCGCTACGTCCGAAAGGCGATGTTCGCGCTGTGTCACGTGATCACCTTTCCAACGATGCATCAGCAGCACCACTCACGTGGTCGCAACTCGGCCAAGAACCTGCACAACGTGTTCTCCCTCTTCGACTGGCTCGTCTGGGGAACTCTGGCCATCGAGCAAGAACGTCCGAAGACCTACGGATGGCGCCAAAAAGCCGTCGAAGAGAAGAATGTCCTCTACCGCTTCTTCAATACGAATCTCCGCCGCGGTTATTGAGTCAGCCCGCAGCTGGTATAACGCCCTCGTGGCGTGGATCCTTCTCCTGATCGCAGGCGTTTTCGAGTGGGGCTGGCCAGTCGGCCTCAAGCTTGGGCTCGATGACGCAGGCCTTCGGTGGGGATGGATCGCGTTCTCGATCCTGTGCATGACCGCCAGCGGCGCCTGTCTCTTGCTTGCGCAGCGGGACATCCCGATGGGTACCGCCTACGCAGTCTGGACTGGGATCGGCGCCGTAGGAACCTTCCTGTTGGGCATCGTGCTCTTCGGCGAGGCAGCGGCACTCACTCGGTTCTTGTTCGTCGGCCTGATCATCGTTGGAATCATTGGCCTCAAATTCGCTTCCCCTTGATCCACTCAGCCGGGCTGCGGCCAGGTGGAAGCCGGCGTAGAGTCCCGCGATGCGCCCCGACTATCCCGCCGATCTCTACGCGGCCTTGCACGGCGGCACGGAGGGCGACGAGGAGTTCTACGGCGCCGTGTGCGTCGGCGCCGACCGCGTCCTCGAGCTCGGTTGCGGGTCGGGTCGCATCCTCGCCGCGCTCGTTGATCAGGTCGCGACACTCCACGGCATGGACTCCTCTGAACAAGCCCTCGCCCTCGCCCGAGCGCGCCTCCCCTCCTCCGTCGAGCTTCAGCAAGGCGACATGGAGACCTTCGAAGTCAGAGGCGGCTTCGACCGTGTCTTGATCCCCTTCAATGGCCTCTATTGCCTTCCGGATCTCGAAAGCGTCCGGCGCACGTTCGTGCAAGTCGAAAAGGCGCTTGCCGCAGAGGGCCTCCTCGTGTTCGACGGATACGCAGGTGATCCCATCCACGACGACGATTCCTTCGAGGAAGGGTTCGACGAGGAAGGGGAGATCGCAACCGTCGACGTGCGTGGGAAACGCTGGCGGGTCTTCGAGCGGAGTGAATACGAGCGACGCACGCAACGCTTCACGGTCCACTATCGCTATCTGGCAGAAGACGATGGTGAAGAGATTCTAGCCACGATCCGACACCGCTATCTTCGCCTCGAGGAGGCCCTCGAAGCCCTCCAAGAGGCGGGCCTCGAGCCCCTCGTCGCCCACGGCAACTTCGATCAACGTGTCTACGACCAAGATTCGGAACGAATGATCATTACCGCCCGAAAGCGGGACTAGTCTGGGAATCCACCGTCCGGCGAACCAGCATTCGACCGCACGAGAAGAAAAGTGCGCGCCCCGTTAATCCAACCCGGGCCCGGCGGCGTAGGGAGATCGGCACCGCATCTTGCGTGCCGAAAGGAAAGACATGGAGAAATCGATCTGGATTGCCTTGGCCGCCGTAGTCACGGTGGGCGCAGGGCTCGTGGGGAGCGTCTATGCGGCCGACCACGGAGACTCCCCGAGAGCGGCAGCGGACCCCGCAGCCGACATCGCAGACCTCTACGCCTGGATGGACGCAGATGATGGAGAGAAGCTGAACCTCATCATGACGGTGACGTCCAACGGCGCTTTCTCAGATGCCGTCGAGTACGTGTTCCATGTCAACAGTGACGATGATGGTCCACTGGGGCCGAACCCGCAGGCAGAGACGCGTGTCACTTGCGTGTTCGACGAAGAAGGAGTGGTCACCTGCCAAGCCGGGGGCTCGTCCGTGTCGGGGGACCCGTCCGGCGAGGTCGGAATCATGAGCCCGGATGGTCTCTTGCGCGTCTTCGCAGGGCTTCGCGACGACCCGTTCTTCTTCAACCTTGGCGGGTTCAACGCGACCGTGGAGGCTGTCATCGCTGCAGCCACGGGCGACCCTCCCATCGCCTTCGATGACGATGGTTGCCCGCTGCTGGACGATGACACCGCGGCGCAACTCCGCTCGGTCATCGGTACCGCGCCGGAAGGCGACGACTTCGCAGGGCTCAACGTGTTGGCATTGGTCGTTCAGGTCGACAGGTCCCTGGTCAACGGAAACGGCGACATCTTAGGCGTGTGGGCGAGTACCAACTCGCGGTGAGGAAATAGCATCATGAAGACAACCAACTACATAGTCTCGTTCTCGTTTCTCGTTGCGACCGCGCTCGTCGGTTGTGGTGACGACACCTCCATCGGTGGCACTGGCGCTCAGCACCACGGCACCGTCCTGCTC
>JBATTM010000658.1:0-4684 GCA_049670545.1 Polyangiales bacterium | reverse complement strand
CGTGAGTGCGGCTATCGTCATTCGCGGGGCCCGCGAACACAACCTGCAGAACGTGGACGTCAGCTTCGCCCGGGGCGCGCTGACGGTCGTCACTGGCGTGAGCGGGAGTGGCAAATCGAGCTTGGTCTTCGACACGCTCTACGCGGAAGGCCAACGCAGATATGTCGAATCGTTGAGCGGGCACGCAAGGCGAATCTTGACCAAGCTTCCACGCCCGAACGTCGACACGATCGAAGGGCTGTGTCCTGCGATCGCGGTCCGGGAGCGGGCAGCGCCGCGCAACCCACGGTCGACCGTCGGTACGCTCACCGAGATCGGGGATTATCTTCGGGTCCTTTTCTCGACACTCGGCGAAGTGCATTGCCCGCGATGCGGGGAGCGACTTCATGCGTATCCTGCAGCGGAGGTCGTCCGGCAGACACTCTCTCTGGTCGCAGGCACGCGGTTTTCGGTTCTGGCGCCAATCGTCCGGTCTGGGGCGGTCGCGGAGGACGGCTTGCTCGACACGCTTCGGACCCGTGGGTTCGTCCGACTGCGCATCGACGATGCGCCCGCCGACCTCGACTCCGTGAAGGAGATTCCGACGGGTGTCGCGGTCGACGTCGTCATCGATCGCCTCTCGGTTCGAGAGGGTATCGAGGCGCGACTCGCCGAAGCGGTCGAGCTTGCCTATCAAGTTGGCGCTGGCTTTGCCGTGGTCCGGGAGGAGGAGGGCCCCCGCCACCGCTACTCGGAACGGTACGCGTGCTTCGAGGGACATGCGTCCGTGCCTCCGCTCACGCCTCCGCTCTTCTCGTTCAACACGCCGCTTGGCGCGTGCCCTTTGTGTGATGGCCTCGGGCGAACACGCGTTTTTCAAGAGAGCCTCGCGATCGAGGATGCGACGCTCTCGGTCCGCCGTGGTGCGGTGGCCGCCTGGGGGAAGCCTGGTCTTGCCTATCACCGGTCGATGCTCGAGAAGCTGGTAGAGGCTGGGGTTCCTCCAGACGCCTCGGTAGAGTCCTTGAGTGACGAGGATCGTGCGACGCTGTTGCATGGCGGTGTCGGGTTCGAGGGCGTGCTCCCTGGCCTCGATCGGAGGGCTCGCGAGTACGCGCGCCGCAAGCTTTCCGAGGGGGCCGACGAGGAGAAGGTCCTCGATTTCCTCGAAGAAGAGTTGGGCCGGTTTGCACGTATGGAGTCGTGTCCCGCCTGCGACGGATCTCGGCTCAATCCAAACGCACGCTCGGTCCAGGTGGGTGGGCGCTCGATCGACGAGGTCGCCGGAATGGCCGTCACGACGCTCCGCCCGTGGGTCGCGGCGCTCGAATGGCCCTCTTCGCGTGAACCCGCGGCGCGACCCCTGGTCGAATCGATCGACGATCGGGCGTCGTTTCTACAGCGCGTCGGTCTAGGGTATCTGAGCCTCGATCGAGGCGTCGCGACGCTGTCGGCGGGCGAAGCCCAGAGGGTTCATCTGGCGACTCAGCTCGGCGCGCGCCTTTCTGGCGTGCTCTACGTCCTCGATGAACCGACCGCAGGTCTTCACGCGGCCGATGCTGCCCGACTCCTGTCGACGATTCGCGAGCTCCGGGACCTCGGTAACACCCTCGTGGTGGTCGAGCATGAGCCGCAAACGATCCGAGCCGCCGACCGATTGATCGAAATGGGTCCTGGTGCCGGAACGCTTGGAGGGCGCGTCGTGTCGGAGGGCCCCCTCGACGAGCTGCTCGGCGACGAGGGCTCGCTTACCGGGGCCTATCTGTCTGGCCGCCGCCGAATTCCGGTGCCGGAGACCCGGCGGTCGGGGTCTGGCGATAGAGTCGGGGTCAGCATCGAGTCCATGCACAACATCCGCCAGCTCGACGCATCGTTTCCGCTGCAGGCCCTCTGTTGCGTGACGGGGGTTAGCGGAAGCGGGAAAAGCACTTTGATCGTCGACGCGTTGTTGCCAGCGATTCGGTCACGCCTCGGACTGACCGCCAACGTTCCGCCGGGCGTGTCCCTGCAGGGAGGCCGCGGGCTCGGCCGAGTCTCGTATGTCGACGCGACACCGATCGGGCGAAGCGCGCGCTCGAACCCAGCTACGTATCTTGGCATCATGTCGCCGCTTCGAGAGCTGTTCGCCGCTCTGCCCGAAGCCCGGGCGCGAGGCTACCGGCCGGGTCGCTTCAGCTTCAATAGTAAGGGCGGACGGTGCGAGGCCTGTAGGGGGGAAGGGGTTCAGCTTATCGCCATGCACCTTCTTCCCGACGCGGAGGTCGAGTGTGACGTGTGCGGCGGGCGCCGATACAACGACGAGACACTCCAGATTCGCTACCGAGGTCTCGACATCGCGGAGGTTCTTGCACTGTCCGTCGACGACGCGCGTGCGTTGTTCGAAGCGGTCCCAGGGATCCGGCGCCGTCTCGAGGCGCTCGCCCGGGTCGGGCTCGGGTATCTCGAACTCGGCCGTCGGTCGACTACGCTGAGCGGCGGTGAGGCCCAGCGGATCAAACTTGCTCGCGACCTCGCGACTCCTGCCCACAAGCCAACCTTGTATGTCTTCGACGAACCCACGCGCGGACTGCATTTCGCCGACGTCGAGCAGTTGATTGCGGTCCTTCGCGCGTTGGTCGACGAGGGGCATACGGTCATTGTGGTGGAGCACCAGCTCGACGTCGTGAGAAGTGCGGACTTCGTGATCGACATGGGACCGGGTTCAGGGCCAGAAGGCGGAGAGGTCGTGGCCTCTGGGACGCCGGAGGAGGTCGCTGCGTCGGGGACTGCCACCGGCGCTTACCTGCGGTCGTCACACGCGGGGTCTATTCAGCCGGCGTGAAGGCTGCGGCTAAATGCATCACCCACTTCGACGCAGGCCTGGCGGATTTCGAGTTCGCCGCCGACTAGAATCGCGAGTGGGTTCACCTCGACCGCATCGACTTGATCGCGCCATTCGTGCACGAACGCAGCCAATCGCATCAGCACGTCCCCGACACCCGCAACTGCCTGCCGGCGCTCCGTGGCATTGCCTGCCAACAGCAGGGAACTCCCGCGAAGGCGCATCAAGACGCGTTCGAGTCCGAGCACCGTTGCCGGCAACACGGTCCGCGTCATGTCCCCCGCGGCACGTCCGTGTGGATCCGCGAAACCAATGTCGGTGAGGATCGGGCCACTCGCCAGTGGTTCCAGGCGTACTCGGAGAAGCGTGCGGGCCATCGTCGATGCGCTGATCGTAACGCCGAGCAACCGCGCGTCGGAGGCTCGGCTCTTGGCCAGCGCCATGAGCTGCCGGTAGGCCTCGCGCGCTTGCGCCGCGGAGAACACCTCGGCCACGAGGTCCGGGTGGTCCCAGAGGCGAAGGTCCGGCGATGCAAGAGCGACTCTGACCGGGAAGCCGATCCGCGCCGCCTCTGCCGCTGCACGAGAAGGGGTGGCGCAGAGTTCCTCCGCGGGAAGCGGAACGTCATAGGGCTGGAGTGCTGCCTTGCTGGCTGGGTCGGACAATGCTCGGCGCGGGCCGAGGATCGTGTCGAGGACGATGTCGCTCTCGACACCCTCCACCTGCGGCACCTTGGGGCGCGACGTGTCGTGCGCGGCCCTCATCGCACGCAGTGCGGCGGCAACGTCCCGTGGCGCTCCAATCGGATTGGCCTTGGCACCCTCGTCCTCGTGTGCGACCAGGCCGTCGTCGGACCGAACGAAACGGCCGTGTGACCGCCCGCTCACACTGTCGCCAAGTCGCACGCGGTCGACCGCTGGAAGCTCTTTCGTCGTTGCGGCCCACGGGTGTTCCGACGTCTGCTGGGTGAGCGCGGCCACCGAGACCATCGGCGCCGTCTCATGGACCGCCGGCAGTCCAAGATCGTGGAAGAGCCCTAGCGGCTGCCCGCTGACGAGTGCGATCGGTATCCGCCTCCCCACCGTGCGCGCCGCTTCCGCGAGTTGCACCCCACCGTCCGGGCCCAGGGGGGCCTCCATCGCGATCGCCACCGCGGCTCCCTCCCGCACGATCGCGATCGCATCCTCGATCGGCGTTCGGGTCACCTGCGGCGCCACCGCTAGGTCGATCCGCACGCCGGCACGCGCGACATCGACCGCCAGCTCCGGGCAGTCGCAGAGAATAGTCCAGGACTTGGGCATCGACGTCGCGACAAGGATACCCCCAGCAGGCGCCGAAGCCCACTTCCTCGATTCGAGACATCATCGGTCAATCGCGAGTCAGCACGGCAGCCTGGGGTTCAAATATCGATGTGATTCGAAGTTTGAGTATGCGTACCCTTGACGGCTTCAATCACGCAGTGATAATCCGGGCTCGGTCGTTGTAACCCCCTGATCGCGGGGGGGAATTGGCCGGGGGGCCGATAGCTGAGGAGAGTTGAGGCATGCGCCTGAAGCTGATTGCGGGCAACGTCATAGTGGTGCTGCTCGTCGGGTTGGGGTCGTACTTCGTGGTGCGGACCCAGCTTCAATCGGGCCTTTCGAGGGCTCTAGAGGCCCGGATCGATGGCGATTCGGAGCTCTTTGCACGCTCGTGGATGGCCGACGGGGCCCGGCTTGCGGAGGGGGTCTCCGACCGTGCGTCGAGCGGCGAGGTGCGGAGCGTGTTCAAGGCGTCGGGCGAGAAGCGGCGTCGAGGTCGGGCGTTCACCGCGGCGCAGTCGGTGTCGAAGTGGTTTCAGGATCCTGCACGGGGTCGCCGCGAGCGTCCTCACATCGTCGCGAT
>JBATTM010000657.1:0-8639 GCA_049670545.1 Polyangiales bacterium | reverse complement strand
GGGGTAGTGGGTGGGTGTCACCGATGTCGACCCACCGTTCTCGTCGTCGAGAAGGGACGCAAACACGCTCGGGCTGTCGAAGCGCGGAAGACACAACCAATCGATCGCACCGTCCGCCCGGACCAATGCGGCCGAAAACCCGTCGCCGATCAGCCCGTGATCCGCGATGGAAAGCTTCCGTCGCGAAGCCTCATCGGGAAATACGAACGGGCGATTGAGCCGCTTGGCTGCGCTATATAGGTCCATGCGGGGGCAACAATAGCAGATCGTGCGCTCTGGAAGGCACATGCTAGACGCCTCGAGTGAAGCCACGAGAGACCCGCCTTGCCCTACCCCTGATTCTCGTGTCGTTGACGTTCCTGTCGACCTTCTTTGCCGGGTCGATTTGGGTTCGTGGCGCCGTGCCCGCCTCGCTCGAAGAGCTTTCCGCCGGGTGGGTGCTCGCGGTTCCCTTGATGTCAATTCTGTTGGCGCACGAGTTCGGGCATTTTCTGGCGGGGAGGTACCACAGCGTCGACGTATCGCTGCCCTACTTCATTCCGGTGCCTTTCGCCGTGGGAACCCTCGGCGCCATCATTCAAATCCGGGAGCGCATTCGTACCCGCAACGCCCTGCTCGACATCGGCGCGGCCGGTCCATTGGCAGGCATGGCGGTCGCGGTTCCAGTGTTGGTGCTTGGGATTTTGGACTCCCCGATCGCCCCCCTGCCGGACACGCACTACCTGGCGGAGGGCCGGTCGGTCTTGTATGCGGGGCTGGTCTACGCCATCAAGGGGCCGATTCCGGAGGGGCATGACATCATGCTGACGCCCACCGCATTCGCCGGATGGCTCGGCCTACTCGTCACGATGATCAACCTGTTGCCATTCGGACAGCTCGATGGAGGGCACATTGGGTACGCATTGCTGGGGCACACGCAAGACAAGGTTTCGCGTTAGGTTCGCCGTAGCCTTCCCGTGCTCGGAATCGCGGTTTGCGCCACATACGGCATCCCAAGCTACCTCGACGGCGATCGCGGGGAACAGCTGTTCGTGGAAGCGAGCGCCGGGATGAGCTGGCTCGTCTGGACCGGGTTTCTGTGGCTCCTCACGAGGATGACGGGATCCGACCACCCGCCGACCGACGACAAGGCCTTGTCGAGAGGGCGGAAGGTGGTTGGCTGGCTCACCCTGGGATTGTTCGTTCTCCTGTTCATGCCAGTCTGGCTTCGCGAGCAGTAGGAAATTTCACCGAAACGCGACCATTCCTTAGTGTTGGGGCATGCTCGCGGCTCGTCGTCTAGGTCTTCTCGTGGTGCTTTCGATCGTCTTCGCCACAACGTCGAGCGCGAAGGCGTGGACGCGCACGATGGTGGAGGGCGCAGATGCCATCGTGGAAGTCAATCGAGACGCGTCGATGGATGTGCTGCTGACCCTTCGGGTGCAGGTCCATGCCGGCTGGTTGCATGAACTCGAACTCGCCACCCTCGGCGACGATGTGGTGCTCGACCCGAGCCACCCGCCCTACTTTCGCGCGGAAGACGGTGAGGTCTATCGACCTGATGCGGTCCTCTCCGAAGACGGTCGGATTCGGCTCACGTTCGAGCGTCGCGGCGCGCCCCGCAAGGGAGAATACAAGGTCATCTTTCGCTACCGTACGCGCGGAACGACGACAACCGCGGCAGGAGCCAAGGAAGCACGTCTCTCGTGGAGTCTCCCGGCCTGGGAGACAGGCCTTCACGATGTCACCGTTGATGTTCGCGCCCCCAAAGGATCGCGAGTCCCCGACAACCTTCGTGACTCGAGCCCCGGCGTGCGGTTCTCGACGACCGAGCGACCCCGCGCGACTCAACTCGAATGGCGACGCATCCACCTGCCGCGGCACACGCCCTGGCGACTCGCCTTCGACGTCCCCGCCGATGCGCTCGACCTTCCTGCAGACCGCCCCGCTACGAAGGATGCGACTGGCTTCACACCTCTCCCAGCCGAAGAACAGCGACCCGCTCCATGGGCGCTTGGGGTTCTCGCGCTGCTCATCCTGATCAAGCGGCGCGCAATCGAAATCACGATGGGCGCGGATGCCCTGCTCGTCCGCGTGCCTTGGCCTGCCGTGGTGATCGTGGGGGCTGCCGTAGTCATCACCGCGTCACTGACGGGCCCATACGACGTCTTCGGCGCAATCGCGCTGCTAGCACTCGTATTCCACCGGCGTCCCTCGAAGCTGGTCATCCCACCCGAGAGTCGTTGGCGCCCGGATGCGCCGACCGATCAGAGGCGAAGCGAGACCCCGTTGAGCGATCTGATCGATGGAACCCGCCCGATCGGGGCGGGTCTCGCAGTGCTCACCATCGGCACGATGGTCGCGCTCGGCCAACCATCGATTGCGCTCGTCGCGATCCCGATCTTCGTCACCGGAACTCGATGGCACCGCGGTCCCGGGCTCAATGAAGCGTCTCATCATCTCCGCCGATTCGTCGAGGCTCTTCGCACGCCCGAATCTGGCGCGCCCATGGCGCTCTGCTGGGAAACGCACGAGATCAGCGCGCCCCGGTGTAGGCTCATCCTACCCAACGAACGTGCAGGCCTGCTGAGCCTCTCCTTCGTGACGACGACGCGATACGTGGGAGGAGTCGCACGACGAAGTGTGGAGCTCCTGATCCAAACCCGCGCGCAGTCCGATGCGGACGATCTCGTGCGGCGGCGCATAGGCGCGGAGCCGACCTTTCGCACGGAGGACGGTAGAATCGGGCGCCTGCTCCCGTGGTCGGCAGACGCAATCGCACTCACTCGGGCCCTCGCCCACCGGGCCCCGACGATCGAGACACGTGGTTCGAGAAGCGGAACTTGGCTCATCGAAGAGCTCGCCGACCGCCCCTCGAGAGCAGCGTGACCGTCAGCGGCGAACGCGGGCTGCCAGCGGCTCGAGGATTTGATCCACGTGCTTCATCTCGCGAACCACGTCGTCGTCGCCGAAGTCGATCTCGTCGATCAGCGCCTCATGCACTGCTTCGTAGAGCCAATTGACGGAATCAGGATCGGTGACACAGGCCTTCGCTTGATGCCCCTGGTGGTTGAGCTTCGGAAACTTGTCGACCACACGATCGAGCACGGAGACGCGGTCACCAAGATAGGCTCTCATCGAATCGAGCTCGTCTGAAAGCACACCAAGCACCTCGGGGGCTGCGGTTGCATGCCGCTCGAACGCTTCTGGAGACTTCGCGCGAATGCGGTCGAGCGTCAGTCGGATCACCAAGACGTCGCCGAGATGGCGCAGGACTCCTCGCACGCCAGGGATGGCACCCGATGTCGACATGACGTGTAACAAACAGCCCGCGCCCACAACTCGACTCTCATCGTCGAAGTCTGGATCCTCGACGATTCGAAGTACGGTTTTGACGTCCTGACTGAAGCGAGACAGTGCAGGCGTCATCAATTCGACGAAACGCTCGCGCGACATATCACCTCGGCACCAATGATCGGCCCCGAGGGCATGTTACCTCAACTCCGGTGGGTCCGGCGTCGGTTTCGATGATCTTGAACTCCACCCGTCGGTTTTTCTCCCAGGCAGCGGCGTTGTGCTTCGGGTCCACCGGACATCGTTCGCCGTATCCTGCTGACCGCAGCCGATCCTTGAGAACCCCCCGCTCGATGAGCGCATTCATGACCGATTCCGCACGGGCGCGGGTGAGTTGGACGTTGTACTTGTCGCTACCACGCTCGTCCGCATGCCCCTGAATCTCGATGAGGGTGATCTGTGGGTTGCCATTGAGGGTCGCCGCGACAGCATCGAGCAGCGGGAAACTTCTCGATTTGATGATCGCACTATCCGTCTCGAAGTAGACCTTCTCGAAGATTGTGAGCTGGGTGTCTTCGACGATGACGAGCCCCTTGTCCGGACACCCATCTTCGTCTTCGTGCCCGTTGTAGGTCTCGGGATCGTTCGGGCAGGCATCGTCGACATCGAGAATCCGGTCGCCGTCGTTGTCGACATCCGGGCATCCGTCTTCGTCTTCGAACCCGTCTTTGTCTTCGGCGTCATTCGGGCAGAGGTCTTTGTCGTCGGGGATGCCGTCGCCATCGTTGTCGAGCTCTGGGCATCCGTCTTCGTCTTGAAAGCCATCAAAGTCTTCGGGCACGTCTGGGCATTCGTCGAGATCGTCGGGGATGCCGTCGCCATCGCGATCTCCATCGCGTCCTTCCGGGCATCCATCTTCGTCGCGATCGCCGTCCCAATCTTCGGCGACCAATGGGCACGCATCGACCGTGTCGAGGATCCCGTCGCCGTCGTTGTCGAGGTCCGGACACCCGTCCGCGTCTTCGAAGCCGTCTTTGTCCTCGGGATCGTCAGGGCACCCATCGCGGTCGTCGCGAATGCCGTCCCCATCACGATCGTCGGTCGACGGCTCGTACCTGAATCCAAGAAGTGCGCGGACGTCCGATGCTTGAAATCCTGTCTTGGGAATGCCGGCACCGGCACCGAAGTAGAGGAAGCTATTGCCGGCAACGAAGTACTTGAACCCGCCGAGCGCCTCCATCGAGAGCGTGCCGTTGGTGCCGATCTCCTGGGCGATCTGCGAGCCGTAGTACTCGACTACGAGATCGAGTGAACGCGCAATGCTGAAGCTCGCGCCAAACCCAAACGTGATGAGATCGTTGTACGTGAAGAGGTGGCCTTGCCCGGCTACGTCTGCGGGATTGGTAGCGGTGCCCGGAAACGCAGGATCGGAACGCCCGTCCCAAATGAACGTCGAGCCCTGACCCGAGTTCCAGCGATAGCCCGCTTCGATCGCCAGTCGAATGCGTTCGGTCGGCAAGAACTCGACGATGGCTGTCGGCCACAGCGCGACCCCTGGTTCACCCGCAAACTGATCGGCCTTCGCGGTCGGGAACTGTGCGCGCAGAATGGCGGCGATTCCAAACCAAGGCAGGCTGAAAAGGCGCGCCTTGATGTGAAGCTGGAGGTCACCAATTCCCTGCGAACGAAGCCCCTGAGGACTGTCGCCCACGTTGTACAAACATGAGGTGGAATTCGCGAGGCAGCTGCCGTCTCGATTGGGTGCCTGAATCGCATCCCCGCGGAAGAACGTGATCGGCAACATGATGCCCACGACGAGGCGGTCGATGAGCGCGAAGTTGAAAATGAAGTTCCCGGTGAACGATTGCTTGGAGATCCGCTTCTCGCGATCCGCTTCCGCGGCCGTGATGTTCGGGTTGTTCTTGAACCCGTTGTAGCGAAGTAGGCCGAAGCCTGCGTCCATCGCCAATCCGAAGCTGAACTCTTTGTGCGGCATCACGCGACTGCCGTTCACACTGAAGTAGCCCCGTGTATCGACGGCGGGTCGGTAGAGATGGAGGTCCATTCCGCCGCTGGTAAGCGACGCGTCTTGCGCGACGACTCCACTCGGCGCGGCGAAACACGCCGACGCGAGCGCCACGATCGTCACGAGCCGCATGCGCGGCGACAGCCCTTTGTGTGTTCCCCCAAACACCCGAGCTTCAGTCTGTCATGGTCGGAGGCTCTTAATCAACGATTCTACGGCCCTGCGTCAGTCGATACCGAGCATTTGTTCATATCGTGCCGTGCGCGGGTTCTCTGGATAGCGCTGAACAAACGCACGCATGTGTCGGCGGGCCGCAGACATGTCGTCCAGTGCCCGATACGTCTCAATCAACAACGCAAGTGCAGCGGGGCTTCGCGCCTGCCCCGCCTCGAGAGCGCGAATCACGCACGGGTTGTCGCCTGTTCCGACGCACCGATGGGCCTCCGCGAGAGCGTCCTCAGGGCTCGTGATTCGCCCTTTGGGCTTGCGTGCTTGGGCCACCACCTCTTTCGCGTCCCGCCGCTGCTTCGAGGTGATTCCTGCGATTCCGAGAACCTGCCTTGCCAGACGCTTCGCAGCCGCCGCGTCTTCCTCCTCGAGCAACTGTTGGGCACGCTCGATCTTCGACTGCACATATCGGTACCGAATCTCGCCGAACTCAGGCGACCGCCTCAGGACGCTGTCCGCGGGAAGTCGGTCCGCGGTGCGATACGCGTCGTCGATCCGTCCCTTGGCGAGCTTTGCCTGAGACTCGGCCAGAAGCCCCTCCCATTCTTGCGGAGGCTCGACATTTGCGCTTGGCGATTCTTCGGCAACGGTCTCCTCGGTGGACGGCAAGGGCTCCGGTGCGGCGGGAGATTCGACGGCCACGTTCGCCCGGGTCTGCCCGGCCTTCGCGACCGCCGGCGGCAAGGACGCATCGGGCGGCTCTTGGCTCTGCATCGTCACGAACACCGCGCCGGCGCCAGTCGCCACCAGCGCGACGATCACGGCAAGCGCGAACAACGGTTTTCGTTCGTTGGGTGGCGTGCGCACGACCAGGGTCTCGGGCGGCTGCTCCTCGAGAGAGCGCGTGCCCTGTGGAACGAGCAGTCGAAACCCCACCTCTCCGAGTTCGAGTAGATCCCCCGACTGTAGGATCGCGCGCTTCGTATCGATTCCGTTGACCCGAATCCCGTTTGCACTATCGAGATCAAAGACCGTCACGACCCCATCGTCGATTTGTATCTCCGCATGCTCGTGGGAAATCGACTTGTGATTAATCCAGATGTCCAGACGCTCATCGCGTCCGACGCGCATCGTCGTCTTGCTGAGCGAAAACTCGGCACCCGCGACCGGATCCGTAAGCACAACCAAGCGCGGCGGCGGGCCACTGTTCACGACGGGCGCGTGCTGAGGTGCCGGCACGGTCTCGGCCCGGAGCGCCAATTCGTAATCCCCGATCGCAATTTGATCGCCGGAGGCCACCTCGGCGGATCGATCGACGCGCTCCCCGTTTAGAATCACGCCGTTGTACGATCCGAGATCCTCGACAATGTAAGCTCCATTACGTTTTACGAGCCGCGCATGACTCCGCGACACGTTGCGTTCGGTGAGGCGGATCGTGTTGCCTGCCTTGCGGCCGATGGTGATCTCGTCGCGCAGTAGGGGCACGACTGTCGTCTGACCTTCGTCGTCCGCGATCACGAGCTTCAGCATGGTCTTCCGCCCAGTCGCCGTTTCCGCCACGGTTCCAAGGGGTTGGACAATGGTACTCGGGTCGCGAAGGGTGTCAATTCTACCCGGTTGAACGTTTGCACTCGTACGAAGGCCCGCTATGTGCGGTCGAAATGAGGCGGTTCCTGGCCACACTCACACTGAGCACCCTCCTCGTGGGGGCCTTGGCCGGCTGCGCTGGAGGCACCCGAGGTCAGCCGGTGGGAGGGATTCACGCGCGGCTCGCCTACTCAGAGGGGGGCGGCCTGCGGGTCGTCGATGCCCCGGCGGGAGGAGCGGCTGATCTCTCCGGGATACAAGCGGACGACATCATCCTGTCGATCGACGGGGAGTCGCTCCGATCGATGCCATACGCCGACATCGTCGATCGGCTGCGGGGGCCGATCGGCTCGAGCGTCGAGCTCGACGTTTTCCGCGATGCGGAAGTGTTGACCTTGGTGGTGGTCCGACAAGCGTATCGGTGAAGATGAGAGTCGACGACCGTAGGGCCCCGTGATACGAGCGAGCCCAGATCAAATGGGCAATTTCGCAAGGACGCTTGGGGTCATCGGCGGAAGCGGGCTGTACGCGCTCGATGGCCTCACCGATGTCACCGAGCTGACGATGACTACGCCCTTCGGAGAGCCCTCGGACGCGATCGTGTCCGGGGTTCTTGGGGAGACGCGACTGTTGTTCCTGCCCCGCCACGGGCGGGGCCATGCAATTCCACCCCACCGGATCAACTATCGCGCGAATGTTCTTGCACTCAAGATGGCCGGAGCCGAGCAGATCTTGAGCGTCTCGGCGGTCGGCTCGATGCGCGAAGACATCCATCCTGGAGACATGGTCGTGGTCGACCAATTCATCGACCGCACACGCCACCGCATCGACACCTTTTTCGACGACGACGGAGTCGTGGCGCACGTCGGCTTCGCCGAGCCCATCGATAGCCAACTGGCCACTGCGCTAGCGGCGGCGGCGAGTGCGAGCGGTGCAACAGTACACGACGGGGGGACGTATCTGTGCATGGAGGGCCCTCAGTTCTCCACCCGCGCAGAGTCCCTGCTCTATCGGTCTTGGGGCGTGTCTGTCATCGGGATGACCAACATGCCCGAGGCCCGCCTCGCGCGTGAGGCTGAGCTTCCGTACGCGACCCTCGCGATGGCGACCGACTACGACTGCTGGCATGAAAGCGAGGAGGCCGTCACCGTCGAGGCGGTCATCGAGGTGATGAACGCCAACGTGGCCAAGGCGAGAGCGATTCTCACCGAGCTCGCGCGCTCGGTCCCGGACCCGACCGGCCGCCCCGCTACCTCTGCCCTGGCGAGCGCACTCATCACCAACCCCGATTCGATTTCTCAGGAGGCGCGTGACAAGCTCGCGCCTCTCATCAGCTCGTACCTATCGTGAAAGGCCCCATGTCCTCTCTTCTCGTCGTTGGTTCCGTCGCGTTCGATACTATTCACAACCACCTCGGTTCGCATCCGCGGATTGTCGGGGGCGCTGCGACCTACGCGTCCCTCGCTGCGTCTCCGCTGACGCCGGTTCGCTTGGTGGGCGTGGTCGGGAACGACTTTCCGCGGGAGGCGGTCGACATGCTCCGCAACCGAGGCATCGACACGACCGGCCTCGAGGTCGCGCCCGG